>NZ_LIRL01000916.1 GCF_001419795.1 Streptomyces niveiscabiei | reverse complement strand
ACGTACGAGATCTGGGTGCCGCTGCTGAACGGCGGCTGTGTGGTGGTCGCTGATCGGGACTTGAGTGTGTCCGTGGTGCGTGAGGCGGTTCAACTGCACGGTGTCACCGGGATGTTCATGACCACGGCGCTCTTCGGGGCGTTGGTCGAGGAGGACGCGGAGTGTTTCCGGGGGCTGCGTGAGGTGTGGACCGGCGGTGAGGCCGCGTCCGCCGTTGCGATGGCCGGGATGCTGGAGCGGTGCCCCGGTACGGAGTTGGTGCATGTCTACGGGCCGACCGAGGCGACGACCTTCGCGGTGTGCGGAGCGTTGACCGTCGGGGACGTCGGTGAGGGCGCCGTGCCGCTCGGGGGGCCGATGGACGACACCCGGGCCTACGTTCTCGATCATGAGTTGTCGCTGGTCGGGGCCGGTGTCGCCGGTGAGCTGTATCTCGGTGGCGACGGGTTGGCTCGTGGGTACTTCGGGCGGGCCGGGCTGACTGCTGAGCGGTTCGTGGCCGATCCGTTCGTGCCGGGGCAGCGGCTGTACCGCTCGGGTGATGTGGTGCGGTGGCGTTCTGATGGTCGGCTGGAGTTCTTGGGGCGTGGTGACGATCAGGTCAAGATCCGGGGTTTCCGGATCGAACTTGCCGAGATCGAGGCTGTGTTGGGGCGGTGCTCGGGTGTCGGTCAGGTGACGGTCGTTGCGCGGGAGGATCAGCCGGGTGTGAAGCGTCTGGTGGCGTACGTCGTCGGTGAGGCGGATGTTGAGGGGTGGCGTGCTCAACTCGCGGCTGTGCTGCCGGAGTACATGGTTCCGTCGGCTTTCGTGGTCCTGGACGCGCTGCCGCTGACGGTCAATGGCAAGGTTGATCGGCGTGCTCTTTCCGTGCCTGAGTTCGTGCGGGAGCGGTACGTCGCTCCGCGTACCCCGGTCGAGGAGACGCTCGCCGGGATCTGGGCCGATGTCCTGGGGGCCGAGGGGATCGGGGTGCACGACAACTTCTTCGAGCTGGGCGGTGATTCGATCACCAGCCTGCGGGTCACCTCCCGCCTGCGCGCCGCTCTCGGTGCCGACCTCTCCCCTCGGGCGCTGTTCGACCATCCGACCATCGCTGCCCTGGCCGCTGCCCTTCCGGCCGGCGGCCACTCCGACGCCATCACCCGCCGAGTCGCCACCGAATTCCCGCTGTCCTTCGCGCAGGAACGCCTCTGGTTCCTCGACGACTTCGCCCCCGGCGGCACCGAGTACAACACCGGGCTCGCGCTGCGGCTGACGGGGGAGTTGGACCTTGTCGCGCTCCAGGCCGCCGTGGACGGGGTGGTCGCGCGGCACGACGTGTTGCGGACCACCCTGGAGTCCGTGGCGGGGGAGGGGCGGCAGCGGGTGCTGCCGAGTCTCGTCGTTCCGGTACGGCGTGCCGATGTGTCCGAGGTCGCCGCGGAGGAACGGGGCGCGGCGCTCGACCGGCTGCTCGGGGCCGAGCAGGGCACGCCGTTCGATCTGTGTGAAGGCCCGTTGATCCGGGTGCTGTTGGTGAAGGTCGACGCCGGTGAGCAGGTGCTCGTGCTCTCGGTGCACCACATAGTGACCGACGGGTGGTCGATGGGGGTGATCGTGCGTGAGCTGGGCGAGTTGTACAGCGGGCGGGCGGCGCTCCCTGAGCTGCCCGTGCGGTACGGGGACTACGCCGTGTGGCAGCGGGAGCGGCTGCGGCGGGGTGAGCTGGATGGCCAACTCGCTTACTGGCGATCCCAGTTGGCTGGGGTGGAGCCGTTGGAGCTGCCTACGGATCGGCCCCGGCCGAGCGTGCGGACGGGCGCGGGGGCGATGCACACGTTCCGGGTGCCCGCGCGGCTGGTCGCGGAGCTGGGGGAGGTGGCTCGGGGGCAGGGGGCGAGTCTCTTCATGACGCTGACCGCTGTCACCCAGCTTCTGTTGTCGCGGTACAGCGGGCAGTCCGACATCGCCATCGGCACGGTGACCTCCGGGCGGGAGCGGGCCGAACTGGAGGGGCTGGTCGGGTTCTTCGTCAACACGCTGGTCCTGCGCTCCCGGATCGACGAGTCGCTGACGTTCGGCGCTCTGCTCGCCGACGTCAGGTCCACCGTCCTGGACGCCTTCGCCCACCAGGACGTGCCGTTCGGCGAACTCGTCGACGCGCTGGCCCCTGAGCGCGACACGAGCCGTACCCCGCTGGTGCAGGCCATGGTGAGCCTCCAGAACACCCCGGACGCCCCTCTCACGCTCCCTGGCCTGGACGTGGCACCTGTCGAAGTGCCGCGCGCCACCGCGCAGTTCGACCTCACCTTCGGTTTCAGGGAGGACGCCGAAGGGGTTCGAGCGGCGGCCGAGTACAGCACCGACCTGTTCGACGCCGACACCGTCGCGCGGCTTGCGGACCACTGGCTGGCGCTGGCGCAGGCGCTGACCTCCGCGCCGGAAGCCGCCCTGCACAAGGCGCACTTGGCCGCCCTGCAGGAGCGCCCGGCGCCCGGTGTCCCCGCTCTCTCGATCCCCGAGCTGTTCGCCCGGCAGGTCGCGGCGGCCCCCGGCGCCCCCGCCGTCCTGCACAGCCTGTCGTACGCGGAACTCGACGCCCGCGCCAACCAGTTGGCCCACCACCTGCTGAACCGCGGTGTCACCCCCGGCACTCGGGTCGCCCTGCTCCTGCCCCGCTCGGTGGACCAGGTCTGCGCGGTCCTCGGCGTCCTCAAGGCGGGCGCCACCTACGTGCCGGTCGACCCCGCCTACCCCGCCGACCGCATCGCGTACATGCTCGGCGACAGTGCCGTGCCGCTCGTCCTCACCCGGCGAGACCTCGCGCCCAGTGGTGTACACGCCCTTCTCCTCGACGACCCGGAGACGATCCGTGTCCTCGCGGAGCAGGAGACGACCGACCCCGGCGTCCGTGTCCCGCCGTCCGCAGGCGCGTACGTCATCTACACCTCCGGGTCGACCGGCCGCCCCAAGGGCGTCGTCGTCACCCACGCCGGTGTCGCCGGGCTGCTGGCGGCCCAGGTCGAACGGCTCGATGTCGGGCCGGGGGCGCGGGTGTTGCAGTTCGCGTCGCCGGGATTCGACGCGTCCTGGTGGGAGCTGTGCATGGCGCTGCTGTCCGGCGCCGCGCTGGTCGTGGACGAGTCGCAGGAGGAGTGGGGCGACCGGCTGGGGCGGGTGGTCGCCGAGTCCGGCGTCACCCACGCCACGCTGCCCCCCGCGCTCGTCGCCGCCCTGGACGAGGGGGAGTTGCCGCCCGTCCTGGTCGTCGCCGGGGAGGCGTGCCCGCCGGACGTCGTCGCGCGGTGCGCACCCGGCCGGCGGATGATCAACGCCTACGGGCCCACCGAGACGACGGTGTGCGCGACGATGAGCGCCCCCCTCCCGCCTGCCGCCTCGACTCCCCCCATCGGCACGGCCCTCGCCGGGAGCGCCGTACACGTCCTGGACGACTGGCTGCGCCCCGTCCCGGTCGGCGTCGCGGGCGAACTCCACGTCTCAGGGCCCGGACTGGCGCGCGGCTACCTCGGCCGGCCGGCCCTCACCTCCACCCGCTTCGTCGCCGACCCGGCCGGCACCGGCGAGCGGTTCTACCGCACCGGTGACGTCGTACGGCGGCGCGGGGACGGGCAGTTGGAGTTCGTCGGCCGGAGTGACGACCAGGTGAAGATCCGCGGCTTCCGCGTCGAGCCCAGGGAGGTCGAGTCCGTCCTCGTCCGCCACCCCGCGGTGGACCAGGCCGTCGTCCTCGCCCACGCCGCCCGGCTGATCGCGTACGCCGTCCCTGCTCCGGACGCGACCGTGCACGCCGCTGAACTGCGCGCCCACGCCGCCGCCGTACTCCCCGAGTACATGGTCCCCTCGGCGTTCGTCACCCTCGACGCGATCCCGCTCAACGCCAACGGCAAGGTCGACCGGGCCGCGCTGCCCGAGCCCGAGGGCCCCGGAACCGACCAGTACACGGCGCCGCGCACCGAGTCCGAGCGGGTGCTCGTGGACATCTGGACCGAGGTCCTGGGCGCCCGGCGCGTAGGCGTCCACGACAACTTCTTCGACCTCGGCGGCGACTCCGTCCTCAGCATCCAGGCCGTCTCCCGCGCCCGCCGCGCCGGACTCGACCTCTCCTCCCGCGACCTCTTCGCCCACCAGACCGTCGCCGCCCTCGCGGCCTCGGCCAGCCGCACCGGCGACGTCCTCGCCGAACAGGGCACGGTCCACGGCGAGTTGGCCGCCACCCCGATCCGTGACTGGTTCTTCGCCACTCACCCCGTGGCCCCGGACCACTTCACCATGTCCGTCTCCTACGAACTCGCCGACGACCTCGACGTCACCGCCCTGCGCACCGCCGTCGCTGCCGTCCTCGCCCAACACGACGCGCTCCGCACGGTGTTCACCGACCCTCGTACCGCGTACGTCGAGGAGTCGGCCGACGCGGACCGCGTCCTGACCGTCCACGACCTCACCGGCGCCCCCGGCACCCCCGCCCCGGACGCCACCTGGCACGCGGTGACCGCACACGTACAGGCGGCGTTCCGGCTGGACCGGGGGCCGCTGCTGCGGGTCGTGGCCTGGCTGCCGGGCGGCGGCGGACGCCCGCGCGTCCTGTTCACCGCCCACCACCTCGTCGTCGACACCGTCTCGTGGGGCATCCTCCTGGAGGACGTCGCCACCGCCTACGCCCAGGCCGTCGCGGGCCGGCCCGTCGACCTCGGAGCCAAGACGACCTCCGTACGGCAGTGGGCCGACCGCCTCGACTCCCATACGGCGGGCGGCGGTTTCGACGCCGAGGCCGACTACTGGACGGCCGCGCTGGCGGGCGCCCCCACCGAACTCCCCGTCGACCTGCCGGGCGACGGCGACACCGTCGCCGACCAGGACACCGTGCTCGTCGCGCTGAGCGCCGAGGACACCGAGTCCCTCCTCCAGCGCGTCCCCGCCGTCCACCGCACCCGCGTCGACGAGGTCCTCCTCACGGCGCTGGCCCGCGTCCTGCGCGACTGGACCGGCCGCGACCGCACCGCGATCCACCTGGAGAGCCACGGCCGTACGGACCTCTTCGCCGACGTCGACCTCACCCGCACCGTCGGCTGGTTCACCTCCCTGTACCCGGTCGCTCTCGCCCTGCCCGCAGGCGACGACTGGCGGGAGGCGGTCACCGCTGTCAAGGAGCAACTGCGCGCCGTGCCGCACCGAGGCGTCGGATACGGCGCGCTGCGCCACCCGGGCCGCGCCCTCACCGACCTGCCCGAGCCGCGCATCAGCTTCAACTACCACGGCCGTTCGGCCCGTCCCGGCGGCCTCTACGGGGCGGAACTCCCCGTGGCGGGCGCGGATCACAGCGGGCGCGAGCGGCGCACCCACCTCCTTGATGTCACCGGCGGCCTCCAGGACGGCCGGCTGACCTTCGCCTGGACGTACGCGCGAACCCGCCACCACCGGTCCACCGTCGAGGAGTTGGCCCGCCGTTTCACCATCGAGCTGACGGCGTTCGTCGCGCACTGCGCCGAACCCGGCGCGGGCGGCTGCGGCCCCTCGGACTTCCCGCTGGTCGCCCTCACCCAGGACGAGGTCGACCACCTCGTCGGGGACGGCCGTGCGGTCGAGGACGTCCACCCGCTCACCCCGCTCCAGGAGGGTATGCTCTTCCACTCCCTCTCCGACCCGTCCGAACAGGGCGCGTACCTCGAGCAGTTCGCGTGCGTCCTCGACGGCGACCCCGACACCGTCGCCGCCGCCTGGCAGCGCGCCGTGGACCGCACCGATGCCCTGCGTGTCTCGGTGGCCTGGGAGGAGGTCTCCCGCCCGGTGCTGATCGTGCACCGCGAGGCCCGGCTCCCCGTCGCGATCCACGACTGGACCGACTGCGCGGACGACACCGAACGTGCCGCCCGCGTCGAGCAGTTGATGGAACAGGAGCGCCTGCGCGGCCTCGACCTGACGGCCGCCCCGCTGCAACGCGTCCACCTCGCCCGCCTCCCGGACCACGGCGTCCAGGTCGTGTGGACCTTCCACCACCTGATCCTCGACGGCTGGAGCAGCGCCGCCCTCCTCACCGACATCGTCACCGGCCACACCCCGCCGCGCGGCGCCTTCCGCACGTACCTGCGCTGGCTCGCCGACCGGGACCAGGAAGAAGGCCGCGCGTACTGGCGGGAGAGGCTCGCCGGATTCACGGAGCCGGTCTCCCTCCCGTACGACCACCACGCCGAGTGGGGCCGGTCCACGGAACGCCTCGCCGTACCTCTCCCCGACGAGGTCGCCGTGAAGGCGACGGAGTTCGCGCGCCGCCACCGGGTCACCGTCAACACCCTCGTCCAGGGCGCCTGGGCGGCCCTGCTGGCGGCGTACTCCGGCACCCGCGACGTGGTCTTCGGCGCCACGGTCTCCGGCCGGCCGGCCGAACTCCCGGGCGCCGAGGACATCCTGGGCCTGTTCATCAACACCCTGCCCGTCCGGGTGACCGTCGACCGGGACCAGCCGGTCGCCGACTGGCTGCGCGCCCTGCACACCGCCCAGACCGAGGCACGCGCCCACGAGTACGTCGCCCTGTCCGCGATCGAGACCGAACTCCCGCCGGACGCCTCGCTGTTCGACAGCCTGGTGGTGTTCGAGAACTATCCGGTGGACGCGGACGGCGCCGCCCTGCGGGACGTACGGGCCGTCGAGTCCACCAACTTCGCCCTCACCCTCGTCGCGGGAGCCGCCGACCGACTGAGCATGACCCTCGCCTACGACCCCGCGCGCTTCCTGCCGCAGACGGCACGGCGGCTCGCCGGCCATCTCGCCCTGACGCTGGGCGCGTTGCTCGAGGAACCCCAACGGGCCGTGGGCGCACTGCCGTTGGTGAGCCGCGAGGAACGCGCACTGGTGGTGGACACCTGGGCGGACGGCGGCGGGACGGCACCCGGGAGGTCCGTGGTGGACGCGTTCGGGGAGTGGGCCGCCCGCACTCCGGACGCCGTCGCCGTCGTGTGCGGTGACATCACCCTCACCTACGGGGAGTTGGCCGAGCGGTCCGAGCGGCTGGCCCGGGTCCTGGCGGGCCGTGGGGTCGGGGTGGAGTCCCGGGTCGGGCTGCACATGTCCCGGTCCGTGGACGTCCTGGTCGCGATGCTGGGCGTATTGAAGGCGGGAGCGCTGTACGTGCCCGTCAACACGGCGCTCCCCGAGGAGCGCATCCGGCAGATCATGGCCGACAGCGGCACCGAACTCGTACTGACCGGAGGGGAGTTGACCGGCGCCGAAGGGGAACTGCCGTCCGTGTCGGCGGACTCGCTGGCGTATGTGATGTTCACGTCCGGCTCGACCGGGCGGCCCAAGGGAGTTGCTGTCACGCAGAGCGCGGTGGTGGCGTTGGCCGCTGACGCCCGGTTCGCCGGGCATGAGCGGGTGTTGTTCCATTCGCCGCACTCCTTCGACGCGGCGACGTACGAGATCTGGGTGCCGCTGCTGAACGGCGGCTGTGTCGTCGTCGCCGAACACGAACTGAGTGCGCCCGTCGTCCGCCGAGCGGTGCAACGCGATGGTGTGACCGGGATGTGGG
>NZ_LIRL01000915.1 GCF_001419795.1 Streptomyces niveiscabiei | reverse complement strand
CGCGGCGCTGCCCGCCACCAGCAGGAGCAGCGGCATCACATCCATGTCGGGCCCACCCTCGTTCCTCGGTTTTTCCGCGCGGCCATCCGTACGGCCGTCGTAACCTGGCAATCATGAAACAGTGCACGCACGCGGACACGCTGCCGCACCCGGATCCCACGCCGCTGAACGAGACGTGTCCGGAGTGCCTGCGCGACGGTACCCACCCGGTGCAGTTGCGTCTGTGCCTGACGTGCGGGCACGTCGGCTGCTGCGACACCTCGCCCGGCCGGCACGCGACGCGCCACCACGACGAGACGGGCCATCCGGTGATGCGGACGTTCGAGCCCGGCGAGGACTGGCGGTGGTGCTTCGTGGATCACGTCCTGGTGTGATCGGGAGCGGGTACGGTTCGAGGGTCTGATGCCTGGGTACGTCAACCCGGCGCGCGCTCTTCCGATTTGGGCCCGCAGACCCCCTAGACACGGAGCGTATTCAGAGTTTTACTGTGAGTGACGCCATGGGGTCGGGGTCCCGGGACAGGACGCTGGTGAGCGCGATAGCGTCACCGCTGCACCACACTTCGCGTTACTCCGGGGGGCGACGACCCTCGGCCCGAACAGCTTGTACCACCTTGGAGGTGAGGGTGTCCCAGATCGCAGGCGAGCCCGCGACCCAGGACTTCGTGGAAGTCCGGCTGCCGGCCGCGGGTGCCTACCTGTCGGTGCTGCGGACGGCCACGGCCGGCCTCGCGGCCCGTTTGGACTTCACCCTGGACGAGATCGAGGACCTGCGCATCGCGGTGGACGAGGCGTGCGCGATCCTGCTCCAGCAGGCCGTGCCCGGCTCGGTGCTCGGCTGCGTGTTCCGCCTCGTCGACGACTCGCTGGAGGTGACCGTCTCCGCGCCGACGACGGACGGCCACGCGCCCGCGCGGGACACGTTCGCGTGGACCGTGCTGTCCGCGCTCGCGGGCAAGGTGTCCTCCGCCGTCGACGACGACAAGACCGTCTCGATCAGCCTCTACAAACAGCGCGGCGCGGGCCCCGGGCCGGCGTGAAGGACGGGGACGGGCCGGTGCAAGGCGATGAGCGCGGCGCGCGCCTGCCGACCGAGGAGGGCTTCCTGCGGCGGACGGCGGACGGCGTCGACGGCATTCCCGAACAGGCCCGGCCGCATCCGGAGGACCACACTCCGGTCGGCGAGCAGCGGGAGCGGGACGGTGCGCAGGGCACCCCTGGCCGGGCCGGGAGAACGGCTCGACAAAGGGCGACGGGCGGGACGATGAGCGAGCACGAGCGAGACGATCGGCAGGGCGGCGTGGCCGCCGTGCCACACGGTCATCAGGACCGCAGCGAGGCGCGGGCACTCTTCGTCGAGCTGCGCGGCCTCGCGGACGGCAGCCCCGAGTACGCGGAGCTGCGCAACCGGCTGGTGCGGATGCATCTGCCGCTCGTCGAGCACCTCGCGCGGAGGTTCCGCAACCGGGGCGAGCCGCTGGACGACCTGACCCAGGTCGCCACGATCGGGCTCATCAAGTCCGTGGACCGCTTCGACCCGGACCGCGGTGTCGAGTTCTCCACGTACGCGACCCCGACCGTCGTGGGCGAGATCAAGCGCCACTTCCGCGACAAGGGCTGGGCCGTCCGCGTCCCGCGCCGCCTCCAGGAGCTCCGCCTCGCCCTGACCACCGCGACCGCCGAGCTCTCCCAGCTCCACGGCCGCTCCCCCACGGTCCACGAACTCGCCGAGAAACTCGCGATCTCCGAGGAAGAGGTCCTGGAGGGCCTGGAGTCCGCCAACGCGTACTCGACCCTCTCCCTGGACGTCCCCGACACCGACGACGAGTCCCCGGCGGTGGCCGACACGCTCGGCGCGGAGGACGAGGCCCTGGAGGGCGTGGAATACCGCGAATCCCTCAAGCCCCTCCTGGAGGACCTCCCGCCGCGCGAGAAGCGCATCCTCCTCCTGCGCTTCTTCGGCAACATGACCCAGTCCCAGATCGCCCAGGAGGTCGGCATCTCCCAGATGCACGTCTCCCGNNAGTGAGGGCTACTCCTGGGCGCTGCCCGGGCCCCGGATGCCCAGGGCCCGGGTCGTCTCGGCGTTGATCAGCATGACCAGCGCCACGACCGCCACGACTCCCAGCGCGATGCCCGCCGGGATGGCGACGCTGTCGGCCTGGAGCAGGTTGTAGGCCACCGGCAGCGCCATCACCTGGGTCACCACGGCGGGGCCCCGGCTCCAGCTGCGGCGCTTCAGCAGCCCCCTCGCGGCGAGCAGCGGCAGCAGCGCGAGCACGGCGAGGGTGATCCCCCCGGTCACCGCCCCCTGCCGGTCGTCCGCGTCCCCACTGACCCCCACGACCAGCATCCACACACCGCCCACAAGCAGCGCGGCACCCTCAAGACCGGCCAGCACGGCGGCGTACGTCAGCCTGCGGGGCCGGGGCCCGTCGAGGGCCGTCTCCTGCGCCGCGTCGGGGTTCCGGGAGGACTTGGGGGCCTTTTCACTGCTCACGCCTGAAGGGTAACGGCCGCCCCCGGGACCCGGCTCCCCCCGGAGCT
>NZ_LIRL01000914.1 GCF_001419795.1 Streptomyces niveiscabiei | reverse complement strand
GGGTACTACGGGCGGGGATACGTCCACGGGCGCTACCGGGGGTGATACCTCCGGCGGGAGTACTACGGGTACGACAGGGGGCGACACCTCCACGGGGGCGTCGGGCGGGGACACCTCCGCCGGGACCGGGACGTCGGCGGGACCGGCGTCGGGCGGGACCAACGGAGGGACGCCCGGGACGTAGCGGGCCGTCGCAGGGGGGTACTAGAGCTCTAGTACCCCAGAGGGACCAGGTGGGGCTCAGTGGCCGGAGGTGGCCTTGAGCCCCACCACTGCTACCAGCAGCAGGCAGACGAAGAAGATCCGAGCGGCGGTGGCGGGCTCGCCCAGCACGGCCATTCCGACGACCGCCGCACCCGCCGCGCCGATCCCCACCCACACCCCGTACGCGGTGCCGATGGGAAGGGTACGGACGGCGTACGACAGCAGGACCATGCTGGTGACGATGCCGGCGCCGGTGAGCAGGCTGGGGACGAGGCGGGTGAAGCCGTCGGTGTACTTCATGCCGATCGACCAGGCGACCTCGATCAGACCGGCGAGGACGAGCAGGAACCATGCCATGACGGCACCTCCGGAGTCAGGACTCGGTACGGGGGTGCGTCGTCTTTTCCGAAGGTGCTGCCGGTTCGCCCGGTACGGCGCGTCTCGTCGGGCGTCCTCCACGCTAGCAAAGGAACGACAAAGAGGGCCGGTGACGATGGTCACCGGCCCTCTACCGCCTGAGTACTACAGGTACAGCCCCGTGGAGTCCTCCGACCCCTCGAAGCGGTCCGCGGCGACCGCGTGCAGGTCGCGCTCGCGCATCAGTACGTACGTCGCGCCGCGCACCTCGACCTCGGCGCGGTCCTCGGGGTCGTACAGGACCCGGTCGCCCGGCTCCACCGTCCGGACGTTCTGTCCGACCGCCACGACCTCCGCCCAGGCCAGCCGCCGGCCCACCGCCGCCGTCGCCGGGATCAGGATCCCGCCGCCGGAACGCCGCTCGCCCTCGCTGCTGTCCTGCCGTACCAGCACCCGGTCGTGCAGCATCCGGATCGGAAGCTTGTCGTGCTGGGTACCGCGCTCGTTACTGTTGCCGCTCACGTCTCGAACCTACCTGCCTCCCCGGGTGGCGTACCCCTGCGGGGCTAGTCCTTACGGCGCCGGGTGCCCAGGACCAGCAGGCCGACGACGCCGACCGCCAGGAGGGCCACGGGGACGATGCGCTCGACGCGGGGCGCGCCGTCGTCGTCCGTGAACTTCGCCGTGACGTCGCTCACGACGCGGTTGACCTGGACGTACGCGCGTCCGAGGGTGTGGTCGACGTTGGCGACGACCTTGGCCTTGGCGTCCCCGACGATCGTCTTGGGGTGCACCCGTACACCGATCTCGTCGAGAGTCTCGGCCAGCGTCTCGCGGCGGCGCTTGATGTCCGCCTCGATCTGCGCCGGGGTTCTCGTGTCCGGCGTGTCCGCAGTGTCCGCCACCGTACGGCCTCCGAAGTCTGCTGATGCGTTGTTCCGCACAGTCTGTCAGCTTCTCCGCCCGGCGCACGGGCAGGGGCCGCCGTTGTCGCGTCCCCGGCTACGCTGGCCGGATGAGCGAGCGACTCCAGCCCGGCGAACCGGCCCCCGCGTTCACCCTCTCCGACGCCGACGGCAACGAGGTGTCCCTTGCGGACCACAAGGGCCGCAAGGTCATCGTCTACTTCTACCCGGCGGCCCTGACCCCCGGCTGCACGAAGCAGGCCTGCGACTTCACCGACAACCTGTCCCTCCTGGCCGACGCCGGCTACGACGTCCTCGGCATCTCCCCCGACAAGCCCGAGAAACTCGCCAAGTTCCGCGAGAAGGAGTCCCTCGGCGTCACCCTCCTCGCCGACCCCGACAAGGCAGTACTCGAGGCGTACGGGGCTTACGGCGAGAAGAAGCTCTACGGCAAAACCGTCGTCGGCGTCATCCGCTCCACGATCGTCGTCGACGAGTCCGGCAACGTCGAACGGGCCCTGTACAACGTCAAGGCCACCGGCCACGTGGCGAAGATCATCAAGGACCTGGGCATCTGACGTCCCTCCCACCGCACGGCCCGCGTCCGGGGTTTCCCGGGTGCGGGCCGATTTACGTTTCCCGCGTAACCGTCCGGGTCTTCGTTCGTTAATACGTTCGAGTAACGAGCAAGTGAGCCTGGACGGAGGGGTTTTGTGGGGCGCAGTGCGTACACCAAGGAGCGGCTGGAGGAGGCCGCGAGGGGGGCTCGGACGTTGTCCGAGGCTTGTGAGCGGTTGGGGGTGGCG
>NZ_LIRL01000913.1 GCF_001419795.1 Streptomyces niveiscabiei | reverse complement strand
CTTCGGCGCGGTCTCTTCTCCGGCCGGCGGGCGGGGTGTCGGGATCAGTGGCAACGCCGTTTCCTGCGGGGCGGGTTGACGAGCTGAAGCCGGGGTTTCGCGCTGGTCCTCCCGCTGCTCCGGCGCTTCCTCCGCGCCCGCGTCGTCCTCGATGTCGACGCCGAAGTCCGTTGCCAGGCCCGCGAGTCCGGCGTCGTAGCCCTGTCCGACCGCCCGGAACTTCCACTCCTCGCCCCGCCGGTACAGCTCCCCGAAGATGATCGCGCCGACCGCCCCGGCGTCCTCGATGGCGAACCCGACGAGCGCCTCCCCGCTCCCGTCGGCCAGCGTCACCTTGAGGTCCTCCAACTCCCCGAAGCCCGCACCCCCGTAGCGGCTCGCCGCCACGACGATCCGCTCGACCTCCGGCGGGACCACGGTCAGATCGAAGCTGATCCGGTCCTCGTCGCCGCTGCCGGTCGGCGTCTTGCCGAGCATCTGTACGCTGCCGTCGGCCGCGACGGGGTTGTTGTAGAAGTAGAAGTCCCCGTCGCTGCGCACCTTCCCGTTCTCGTCCAGCAGCAGCACCGACACATCGGCGTCCCCCTCGCCCGTCGGGCTCACCCAGCTCAGGCTCACGATCACCGAACCGGTGTGCTCGCTCAACGCCGCCAGTGCGACGTTCGACCCCTTGGCCATTTCCCGCATGCAACCCCCCAGGTTGTTACGTACGGCACAAGTGGAGACTCTAGTGGGCGATGTGCGGAGTTGCGGGGGCGTCTGCGAAGTACGCATGGGGTAGTCCTGGGGTGACCCGTCCCGCCTGTCGAGGAGGTCGTCGTGGCCGATGCCGTGGCCGGTGCAGAGCTGGCGCAGCTTGCCGAGTTGTACGGGGTGGCTCCGGCGTTCAGTCCCGCGCCGGGGCGGGTGGTGAAGGCTTCCGGTACCGCGTTGGTACGGGTGCTCGCCGCGCTGGGGGTCGACGCCGGGAGCCCGGAGGCCGTGCGGGAGGCGCTGCGCGAGCGGCGGCGACCCCCAGCGCGGCGAGCA
>NZ_LIRL01000912.1 GCF_001419795.1 Streptomyces niveiscabiei | reverse complement strand
CGGGGGCGGCCAGGACGCCGCCGAGCGGGCCCGCGGCCGTCCCCGTGCCGCCCCTCCCCGCGCCACCGCGCCGCCCGGCAGGCCGGTCGCCGTCGAGACCGTGTCGGCGCCGGTGCGGATCGCCGACGCGGAGACGGTACGGCTGCTGCGGCCCGGCGACCGGGTCGACGTGATCGCCTCCGCGCAGACCGCGACGGACGCGGGCGGGGCCCGGGTGGTAGCGCGCGGGGCGCTGGTGTCGAAGGTGCCCGAGCCGGTGGGCGCGAGCGCGGAGGGCGGGGCCCTGGTCGTCTTCTCCGTCCCCCGCGAGGCCGCCGCGCGGCTGGCCGGCGCGGGGGTCGCGGAGCGGCTGGCGGTGACCCTGTGGTGAGGGACTTCGTCCGATATGTGTACGGTCCGGTGTCGTCAAGTCCCTCGTTCGAGCTACCGAATTGGACATGTACGCCTCGCTCTGGCGTAGGTTGCGGACCTGTTCGTTCCGCAGTCGGAGCAAGTGAGGAGTGTCACCGAGGTGAGCGAGAAGAAGGGGGCCGGTGTCTGGGACGGCTTCAAGGCCTTCCTGACGCGTGGCAACGTCGTCGATCTGGCAGTAGCGGTGGTCATCGGCGCCGCCTTCACGAACATCGTCAACTCGGTGGTGAAGGGCGTCATCAACCCGCTGGTGGGTGCGATCGGCACGAAGAACCTGGACAGCTACAGCACGTGCCTGAAGAAGCCGTGCGAGCTGGCGAGCGACGGCTCGCTGAAGAGCGGCGTCCTGATCCAGTGGGGGTCGGTGCTCGGGGCGACGCTGAGCTTCCTGATCACGGCCGCGGTCGTGTACTTCCTGATGGTGCTGCCGATGTCGAAGTACCTGGCGCGGCAGACCGCCCGGCAGAAGGCCAAGGAGGGCACGCAGGAGGTCATCGAGGTGTCCGAGCTGGAGGTCCTCAAGGAGATCCGGGACGCTCTGGTCGCCCAGCGCGATGCGGGGCACGACGAGCGGTAGACGCGCTCTCCTCGGCCCTGCGGGCGGCGTCCGGTCTCGCCCGCGGGGCCGTTCGGCTTTCCCGGGGCCTGTGGGGGCTCGCGCGGGGTCAGATGTGGTGGGGCGGCTTCTCGTCGAGGAAGCGTTTGAGGTCGGCCGCCGCGTCGCCGGTCGCCGTCAGGGACTCGCCCCAGCCGCGGTCCGTGTCGTCCGAGGACGGGCGGTCCAGGGGGTCGTCGAAGACCAGCGCGGCCTTCGGGTCACGGGGTTCGGCGGCGGAGGGGGTGCTCATCCCTCCAGGGT
>NZ_LIRL01000911.1 GCF_001419795.1 Streptomyces niveiscabiei | reverse complement strand
GAGCGGGCGGGGGCGGACTGAGGGGGGAACGTGAGCGGCATCCGTGCACCGGACGACCGTGCGGCAAGGCCGCTCAGGATCGTACGGCGACGGTCGCCAGGGTGGTGTAGGGCATCGTGAAGCGGCCACCCAGCGCGTCGATGGCCTCGCCGACCGCGCCCTGGATCTCGGCCAGTTGATCGGGGCGGAGCCGGGTCAGGCCGCCGGTGGTGGGGAGCAGGTTCAGCCACTGGTCGCGCGTGTAGGACCGCTCCCAGTCGAACTGCCAGTGCTCCAGGCCGTCGAACCGCCCGGTCCCCCGGATCGTGTCGGCGATCTTCGCGTACCCCGCTCGGTACAAGTCCAGCGGACGTCGCGCCGGTTGACCGGCGAACGGGGAGTCGGGCGCCACCCGACGGCAAGCGGTGGCGAAGGGCTCGGCCACCTCGGCAGGCGGTTCGAACACGTGCCCGAAGATCGCCAGGTGTCCGTGCGGACGCAGCACCCGGGCCGCCTTCACCGCACCGGGGACCGGGTCCACCCAGTGCCACGACTGGGCGGCGATCACCGCGTCGAACGTCCGGCTCCCCGGTTCCCAGGCTTCGAAGGTCGCCACCTCGACCGGCAGGCCACGGACTCGGGCGAAGTCGGCCATCCGCGCGTCCGGTTCGACGCCAAGTACGGTGCAGCCGGCGGCCTGGAACTGGCGGGCCGCGATGCCTGTGCCGCAGCCGACGTCGAGCACGTCGAGCACGTCGGGTCCCGGGCTCCTGGTGACGACGCGCGTCACCAGGTCGTCGGGGTAGCCCGGTCGGGCCTGGTCGTAGCGTTGCGCGTCCGTGCCGAAGGACTCGGCCACCTGTCGGGCCTGATGCGGTTGCTCTCGCGGTAAGGTGGGCATGCGCCCACCTTAGTGGGCGGGCGCCCACAAGCCAATGGGTGCGCAGGGGTACGAGAGGATCAGCGGGTGCCGACCGGTGTGCATCTTCGTGACGCGCGGCAGCAGTTGTTCGACGCCGCCGAACGCGTGCTGTTGCGGGCCGGCCCGAACGGGCTGACCAGCCGGGCCGTCACCGACGAGGCGGGCTGCGCCAAAGGCGTCCTGCACCGGCACTTCGCCGACTTCGACGAGTTCCTCACCGAGCTTGTGCTCGACCGGGCCGCACAGCTCGAAACGCAGGCTCAGGCGCTCCGCGAGTCCGTCGGTACCGGCGACGTGGCCGACAACCTCACCGAAGCGCTGATCGCCATGTTCGGGCCCGTTCCCCTGGCGATCATCCCGCTCGTCACCTTCCGCACCGAGCTGCGCGCACGGCTGCGGCAGGCCAGGCCCGCAGGAGGGATCGCGATCCTCGCCCAGATCACGGCCGCGGTCTCCGGCTACCTGGCCGACGAGCGCGCGGCAGGCCGCGTCTCGGCCGACGCCGACCTCGACTCGCTCACCCTCTCCTTGGTCGGGGGCGCCCATCTCCTGTTCACGGACCGCGCCCTCGGTCCACCGGCCATGGCGACCGTCGCCAAGCTCGTGACCACGGCGCTCACTGACGCCGTGCGGCGACGGTCGAGCTGACTCCGCCACAGGTCTGAGGGACCCGCGCGGGTCAGCCGAGGATCTTCCGTTCGTACGCCACCGCGACCGCCGCCGCCCGGTCGTTGACGCCCAACTTGGCGTAGAGGCGGGCGAGATGGGTCTTCACGGCGGCCCTCATGACCGTGTGGGTGGTCGTCGTTCTCGCGTTCGCGGTCAGGGTCGTGCGCCCCTGAGGCCCGCCGGTTCGCTCGTTCGGCATCAGCCGATCGGTTGATGCCGAACGGGTGAATGGATGAGGCGGGGTCCGGCTCTTCGGCCGATGTGGCTGGTGGGGGCGGTCCGGGACGCTGGACGCATGCCCGTCATCGAAGTCACGGATCTGCGCAAGACGTACGGCGCCCACAGGGCGGTGGACGGAGTCTCCTTCGCCGTCGAGGAGGGGGAGATCTTCGGGGTGCTCGGCCCGAACGGGGCCGGGAAGACCACCACGGTGGAGTGCGTGGAGGGGCTGCGCGTGCCGGACGGGGGCCGGGTCCGGGTCGCCGGGCTCGATCCGGTCGCCGAGCACGAGAAGGTGGCCCAGCTGCTCGGCGCGCAGCTTCAGCAGAGCGAGTTGCAGGCGAAGCTGACCGTACGGGAGGCGCTGGAGCTGTACGCGTCCTTCTACACGCGCCCGGCGGACTGGCGCCCGCTCGCCGAACGGCTCGGGCTGGCCGGAAAGTTGACGACCCGGTTCGCGAAGCTGTCCGGGGGACAGCAGCAGCGCCTGTTCATCGCGCTGGCGCTGATCGGGAACCCTCGGGTGGTCGTCCTGGACGAGCTGACCACCGGCCTCGACCCCCGCGCCCGCCGTGACACGTGGGAGCTGATCGAGGACATCCGGGCGAACGGCGTGACCGTCCTGCTCGTCACGCACTTCATGGAGGAGGCCCAGCGCCTCTGCGACCGGATCGCCGTGATCGACAAGGGCAGGGTCGCCGCCCTGGACACCCCGGCCGGTCTGATCCGCCGCTCGGCGGGCGCGACGGTCATCAGCTTCACCCCCTCCGCGCCCCTCGACGAGGGCGACCTCGCCGCCCTCCCGGGGCTGGCCTCCGTCGAGCACAGGGACGGCCGCCTCACCCTCTCCGGCACCGACGAGACCGTCAACGCCGTGATCACCCTCCTCGCCCGCCGCCACGTCACGGCGCACCAGCTCCGCGTCACCGACGCGACGCTGGACGACGCGTTCCTCGACCTCACGAAAGGGGTGCCGGCATGAGCACCGGGCTCTCGACCCCCACCGTCAACGCCGCTGTCGTCAAGACCGAGTTCCGCCTCTTCCGCCGCGAACCCGCCGCCCACTTCTGGATCCTCCTCTTCCCCACCCTCCTCCTGGTGATCCTCGGCTCGATCCCCTCGTTCCGGGAGCCGGACGACTCCTTCGGCGGCCTGCGGCCCGTGGACGCGTACGTGCCGGTGGCCGTGCTGCTGGGGCTGATCGTCGGCGGCCTCCAGTCGATGCCGCAGACCCTCACCGGCTACCGCGAGCGCGGCATCCTGCGCCGCATGTCGGCGACCCCCGTACGGCCGTCCGCGCTGCTCGCCGCCCAGATGGTGATGTACGGCACGGCCGCGCTCGCCTCGTCCGTGCTGGCGCTCACGGTCGGCCGCCTCGCGTTCGACGTCACGCTGCCGAGGCAGCCGTTCGGCTACGCGCTCGCCCTCCTGCTGACCCTGTGCGCCGCGCTCGGCCTCGGCGCCGTGATCTCCGCGCTGTCCAGGACGACGAAGGTCGCCGGCGCCATAGGCTCCGCCGTGTTCTTCCCGTCGATGTTCTGCGCGGGCGTGTGGATGCCGGTCCAGACGATGCCGCACGGCCTCGCGACGGCCGTCGGCTACACCCCGTTCGGCGCGGCGGCCGAGGCCCTGAACCAGGCGGCGGCCGGGGACTGGCCCGGCTGGGGCCACCTCGGCGTGCTGGTCGCGTGGATCGTGCTGCTGACGGGCGCCGCCGCGCGCTGGTTCCGCTGGGAGTAGGAGACTGGCCGCATGACCTCGAAGGACGAGCAGATCGACCTGCGCTGGGAGCAGCTGCACGTCTGGGGTCCCTACGGGATGCTCGGCATCAGCGTCGTCCTCGCGACGATCGCCGCCGAGCTGACGGCGGGCCCGGCCGCGCGGTACACCGCGGCGGGCCTGGTCGTCGTCGCGCTCCTGCTCCAGCTGTGGTGGCACACCACGCGCCACCGCCGCCCGGACCGGGGCCGGACGCCCACCCCGGCGGGGACGGCGTACTACGTCCTGCGCTGGGCGCTCGCCTTCGCCCTCACACTGCTCAACCCGTTCTTCGCGTTCTACGCGGCCACCGGCTACATGGACTCCGACGAACTGCTCCCCGGAAGATGGCGCAGGGCCGGGCTGTTCGCCAGCGCGGTCCCGGTGGCGGGCGCGCAGGCCGGCGGGCTGCCGCCGAAGAACATCGGCCAGTGGGCCGTGTTCATGGCGCTGCTGTTCTTCCAGTTCGCGCTCCAGGCGGTGATCGCCCACCTCACCGAGCAGGAAGCGCGCCGCGCCGTCGAACGCTCCGCCACCATCTCCGAACTGGAACGCACCAACGCCGCGCTCCAGCAGGCCCTCGACGAGAACGCCGCGCTGCACGCCCAACTCCTCGTCCAGGCGCGGGAAGCGGGAGTCGCCGACGAGCGCAGACGCCTCGCCGCCGAGATCCACGACACCATCGCGCAGGGCCTGACCGGCATCATCGCCCAGCTCCAGGTCGTGACGAACACGCCGGACGCGGCGGCGGCGCGCGAGCACACCGTCCGCGCGATGGACCTCGCCCGGCACAGTCTGGGCGAGGCCCGGCGTTCGGTGCACAACCTCGCGCCGGTCGCGCTCGCCGACGCGGGGCTGCCGGAGGCGCTGAAGGGCACGGTCGCGGAGTGGGGTGAACGCACGGGCGTACGGGCCGAGTTCACCGTCACCGGGGTGGTGGAGCAACTCCACGACGAGGTGTCCGCGACGCTCCTGCGCATCACCCAGGAGGCCCTGTCGAACGCGGCCCGGCACGCGCGCGCGAGCCGGGCCGCGTTCGACAGGGCCTCCTGGGTGATGCGCAGGAGCGTCGCGGCCCCACTCCGCGACCGTGCCCTTCAGCGCCTCCGGCAGCCCCGCGCCGGTCGCGCTCGCCGAAGCGGGGCTGCCGGAGGCGCTGAAGGGCACGGTCGCGGAGTGGGGTGAACGCACGGGCGTACGGGCCGAGTTAACCGTCAACGGGGTGGTGGAGTAACTCCACGATGAGCTGTCCGCGACGCTTCTGCGCATCAC
>NZ_LIRL01000910.1 GCF_001419795.1 Streptomyces niveiscabiei | reverse complement strand
CCCACAACCCCTGTCACCGCCGAGCCCCAAGAGCCCGGCGGTGACACGGTTACACGACCTGAAGCGCCCCCCACAACGCCACCACCGACCCCACCAGCGCCACCGGCACCGTCAGCAGCCCGAGCCGCGTGAACTCGCCGACGTCCACCCGCTCCTCGTGCCCGTGCACCACCCGCCGCCACAGCAGCGTCGCGAGGGACCCGGCGTACGTGAGGTTCGGCCCGATGTTCACCCCGAGGAGCACCGCGAGCACCGCCCCGGGCCCCACCGGCGCGGCCAGCGGCGCCAGCGCCAGGACGGCCGGCAGGTTGTTGATCAGGTTCGCGAGCAGCGCGGCCACCGCGGCGAACCCGAGCAGCGCGAGCAGCCCCGACCCGCCCGGCAGCACATGCCCGAGCGCGTCCCCGAGCCCGTTGTCGACGACACCGCGCACGACGATCCCCAGGGCCAGCACGAACGCGAGGAACCCGGGCGCCGCAGCCCGCACCACCTCGACCGGCCCGGCCTGCCCCCGCACCAGCGCGCGGACCGCGAGGACGAGCGCCCCCGCGAACGCCACCCACGCGGGCTCGACGCCCACCGCCGACGCGACGACGAACCCGGCGAGCGTCGCCGCGACCGTCACCAGCGCGAACATCGGCACCTCGGGCGCGGGCCCGTCCTCCTCGACGGCGTCCAGATCGGGCAGATCGGCGGCGAAGAACCGCCGCATGACCAGGTACTCCGCCCCGATCGCCACCACCCACGGCACCACCATCAGCGCCGCGAACCGCGTGAAGCTCAGCCCGCTCGCCGTGAACGCCAGCAGGTTGGTCAGGTTCGAGACGGGCAGCAACAGGGACGCCGTGTTGGACAGATGCGCGCAGGCATACACATGCGGCCGGGAGCGCACCTTCAGCCGGGTCGCCGTCGCGAACACGATGGGCGTCAGCAGGACGACCGTGGCGTCCAGGCTCAGGACGGCCGTGATGACCGACGCCAGCGCGAACACCGAGGTCAGCAGCCGCCGGGGGCGCCCCGCAGCGCGCCGCGCGAGCCACGCCCCGCACGCCGTGAACAGCCCCTCCACCGCGCAGAAGTGCGCCAGCACCAGCACGGCCGCGAGGAACCCGACGACCGGACCGAGCCGCTCCGCCTCCTCCCACGCGTCCCCGGCGGAGATCGCCCCGAGCGCCACGACCAGCACGGCGGCGGGCACCGCCACCAGAGCCTCCGACTTCCCGGAGGGCCGCAGCACCGCCCACCCGAGCGAGACGGCGAGCAGCACGGACGACAGGGACACGGCGAGCGCGGTGTTCAGGGCAGATCCTCAGGAGACGCGGGAGACGTACGGAGAAGGGCAACCCCTCATGAAAGAAGAAGGGCAACCCCTCATGAAA
>NZ_LIRL01000091.1 GCF_001419795.1 Streptomyces niveiscabiei | reverse complement strand
GCGCCGAGGAGGTCGCCGCCGAGGCCGCCGATGATCCGGTCGGGCAGGAGCAGGACGGCCGCGTCGGCGTCGCCGGTGAGGGCGAGTTCGGGGGCGTAGAGGCGGCCGAGGGCGCCGTACAGCGGGGGCAGGAGGTAGAACGCGCCGATGAGGGCCAGGACGGCGACCGTGGTGCGGCGGGCGGCGACGCCGTGGGGGCTGGTGTAGAAGCGGACGACGACGTGCGGGAGGCCCATCGTGCCGAAGAACGTCGCGAGGATCAGCCCGTACGTCGCGTACAGGGGGCGTTCCTCGCGGCCCGCCGCCAGGGACGTCGACATGCCGCCGGTGGCGCCGCGGTCGGCGGTGGGGACGTCGCCGCCCTGCGGGAAGACCAGTCGCGTGCCGCGCTCCACGCGGTGGGTGCCCATCGGCAGGCTCACCTCCGTGCCGGAGTACCGGCGGCCGTCCACTCTTCCGGTCACCTTCACGGTCAGGGGGCTCGCGAGGTTCAGATCGAGGGTGGCGTCGACGCGTACGGACCGCTGTTCGCGGAAGTTCGCGGGTTCGTCGAAGGCTTGTTTCGGACCCCCGTCGCTGTGCCAGGCCAGGGCCAGGAAGATCGCGGGGACGAGGAGGGCGGTGAGTTTCAGCCAGTACTGGAAGGCCTGGACGAAGGTGATGCTCCGCATGCCGCCCGCCGCGACGGTCACGGTGACGACGACGGCGACGATGACCCCGCCGAGCCAGCCGGGCGCGCCGGTCAGCACCGTCAGGGTGAGCCCGGCGCCCTGGAGCTGGGGCAGCAGGTACAGCCAGCCGACGCCGACGACGAACGTCCCCGCGAGCCGCCGTACCGTCCGGGACGCGAGGCGCGCCTCCGCGAAGTCGGGGAGCGTGTAGGCGCCGGAGCGGCGCAGCGGGGCGGCGACGAAGAGGAGCAGGACGAGGTATCCGGCGGTGTAGCCGACCGGGTACCAGAGCATGTCGGGGCCCTGGACGAGGACGAGTCCGGCGATGCCGAGGAAGGACGCGGCGGACAGGTACTCGCCGCTGATCGCGGCGGCGTTCAGGCGGGGGCCGACGGTGCGGGAGGCGACGTAGAAGTCCGAGGTCGTACGCGATATCCGCAGGCCGAACGCGCCGACGAGGACGGTCGCGACGACGACGAGCGCGACGGCGGGGATGGCGTACGAGGAGTTCACGGGCCCTCGTTCACTTGTCTTCGACCAGGCGTACGAAGTCCCGTTCGTTGCGTTCGGCGCGGTGGACGTACCAGCGGGCCAGCAGGACGAGCGGGAGGTACAGGCAGAACCCGAGGACGAGCCAGGTCAGGCGGCGGGCGCCCGGCATCGACGCGAACAGCAGGGGCAGCGGGCCGACGAGGAGGGCGAGGACCGCGAACACGGTGAGCGCGGCGCGCAGCTGGGAGCGCATGAGGGAGCGGACGTAGGTGTGGCCGAGGGTGGTCTGTTCGTCGATCTCGGTGCGTGGGCGGTAGGCGCCGGAGGGGCGCCGGGTGCGGCGGGGCGGTCCGGTCACGGTGACGCGGCGCTCGGCGGGGTCCTGGTTGGGCACCTTTCAGAGTCTCCTCGTCGACGGCTGGCCGTGTCGTGTCTTCACGTTCTCCTCATCAGCAGGTCCCGCAGCTCACGGGCGTGCCTGCGGCTGACCTGGAGCTCCTCGCTGCCGACGAGGACGCTCACCGTACCGGCGTCCAGGCGCAGTTCCCGTATGTGGCGCAGGGCGACCAGGTGGCGGCGGTGGATCCGCACGAAGCCGCGGGCCCGCCAGCGTTCCTCCAGGGTGGACAGGGGGATGCGGACGAGGTGGCTGCCCTGGCCGGTGTGCAGGCGGGCGTAGTCGCCCTGGGCCTCGACGTGGGTGATGTCGTCGACGGACACGAAGCGGGTGACGCCGCCGAGTTCGACGGGGAGGTGGTCGGGGTCGGGTTCGTGGACGGGGATGTGCGGGGCGGCGCCGCGCAGTTCGGCGACGCGGCGTACGGCTTCGGCGAGGCGCTCCTTGCGGACGGGTTTCAGGACGTAGTCGACGGCCTTGAGGTCGAACGCCTGGACGGCGAAGTCCTCGTGGGCGGTGACGAACACGATCAGCGGGGGCCGCGCGAAGCCGGTGAGGAGCCGGGCGAGGTCCAGGCCGTCGAGGCCCGGCATCTGGATGTCGAGGAACACGACGTCGATGGCCTCGGGGCCGCCGGGGCCCGACTCCAGGGCCCGGTTGATCCGCCGCAGCGCCTCGGTCGCGTCGCCGGCGCCCTCGACACTGCCTATGCGCGGGTCGGCGTTCAGCAGGTAGAGCAGCTCCTCCAGGGAGGGGCGTTCGTCGTCGACGGCGAGGGCGCGCAGCATGAATGGGGAGTGTAGGGGGGAACGGGCGTTGTGCACATGTACGGGGCTGGGCGGTATCCGCTGGATACAGTGCCCGCATGAACTCTGGCGACGATCTCGACCGGAAGATCATCACGGCGCTGATGGCGAACGCGCGGTCCAGTTTCGCCGAGATCGGGGCGGCGATCGGGCTGTCGGCGACAGCGGTGAAGCGGCGGGTGGACCGGCTGCGGGAGGCCGGGGTGATCACGGGGTTCACGGCGACGGTGCAGCCGGCGGCGCTGGGATGGCGTACGGAGGCGTACGTGGAGGTGTACTGCGAGGGCGCCGCGCCGCCGAGGCGGCTCGCGGAGGTCGTGCGCAACCATCCGGAGATCACCGCGGCGATGACGGTGACCGGCGGGGCGGACGCGCTGCTGCATGTGCGGGCGCGGGACGTGGAGCACTTCGAGGAGGTGCTGGAGCGGATCAGGACCGAGCCGTTCATCCGGAAGACGATCAGCGTGATGGTGCTGTCCCACCTGCTGCCGGAGGCGCCGGAGGCGGGCGCCACCCATCCCGCACCGGACGTGCGTGAAGAGGCCTGAACACGCAGCGATCGTGCGTCGACACGCAACGTCGGTTGCTTGTCGCTCGTACCGGTGAGTTCCTACCGTTGATCACATCCCGTAGGTTTCACTGGAAATGCGGAGGAACCCCTCTGTGTCCGACTCCCGTGTGCCGCGCTCCCGGCGGTTCCTCGTCTGCGAACCCCGGCATTTCGCCGTGCAGTACGCGATCAATCCCTGGATGCATCCCGACAAGCCCGTCGACGTCGACCTCGCGCAGGAGCAGTGGCAGTCGCTGATCCGCGCGTACCGCTCCCACGGCCACACCGTCGACTCCGTGGAGCCCGCGCCCGGGCTGCCCGACATGGTGTTCGCGGCGAACTCGGCAGTCGTCGTGGACGGCCGGGTCCTCGGCGCCCTGTTCCACGCGCCCGAGCGGCGCCCCGAGTCCGTCCACTACGACACCTGGTTCACGAGCGCCGGGTACGACGTGCGGCGTCCGGAGCACGTCGTCGAGGGCGAGGGCGACCTCGTCTGGACCGGCCGCTACCTGCTCGCCGGGACGGGGTTCCGTACGACGCGGGAGGCGCACCGCGAGGCGCAGGAGTTCTTCGGGCGGCCGGTGATCGCGCTGACGCTGACCGACCCGTACTTCTACCACCTGGACACGGCGCTGTTCGTCCTCGACGAGGACAACATCGCGTACTTCCCGGAGGCGTTCTCGCCGGGCAGCCGCGAGGTCCTCGCCGCGCTGTACCCGGACGCGGTCCTCGCCACCCGCGACGACGCGCTCGCCTTCGGCCTCAACTCCGTCTCCGACGGCCGCAACGTCTTCATCGCCCCGCGCGCCGAGGCGCTCGCCGCCCGGCTCGCCGACCACGGCTACGTCCCCGTCCCCGTCGACCTCTCCGAGTTCCACAAGGCCGGCGGTGGCATCAAGTGCTGCACCCAGGAGATCCGCTGATGACGACCATGTCCGAGACGCGTACCTCTGCCGAGCTGATCAGCGCCGAGGAGCCGGTCCTCGCGCACAACTACCACCCCCTGCCGGTCGTCGTCGCCCGCGCGGAGGGCGCCTGGGTCGAGGACGTCGACGGCCGCCGCTACCTCGACCTGCTCGCCGGCTACTCGGCCCTCAACTTCGGCCACCGGCACCCGGCGCTGGTCGAGGCGGCCCACCGCCAGCTCGACCGGCTGACGCTGACCTCCCGCGCCTTCCACAACGACCGCCTCGCCGAGTTCGCCGAGCGGCTGACCGCGCTCACCGGCTACGACATGATGCTGCCGATGAACACGGGCGCGGAGGCCGTGGAGAGCGGCATCAAGCTCGCCCGCAAGTGGGCGTACGACGTGAAGGGCGTCCCCGCCGGGCAGGCGACCATCGTCGTGGCCGCCGACAACTTCCACGGCCGGACGACGACGATCGTCAGCTTCTCCACGGACGAGACCGCCCGCAGCGGCTTCGGGCCCTTCACACCGGGGTTCCGGATCGTGCCGTACAACGACCTCGCGGCGCTGGAGGCGGCGATCGACGAGACGACGGCGGCGGTGCTGATCGAGCCCATCCAGGGCGAGGCCGGCGTCCTGATCCCCGACGCCGGATATCTGGCCGGTGTGCGGGAGGTGACCCGCCGCGCCGGGTGTCTCTTCATCGCCGACGAGATCCAGTCGGGGCTGGGCCGGACGGGGCACACCCTCGCCGTCCAGCACGAAGGGGTCGCCCCTGACGCGGTGCTGCTGGGCAAGGCGCTGGGCGGGGGCATCGTGCCGGTCTCGGCGGTCGTGGGCCGCCGCGAGGTCCTGGGCGTCCTGCACCCCGGCGAGCACGGCTCCACGTTCGGCGGCAACCCGCTCGCCGCCGCGGTCGGCACGGCCGTCATCGACCTCCTGGAGACCGGCGAATTCCAGCGCCGGGCCACGGAGTTGGGCACGGTCCTGCACGACGGCCTCACCGGCCTGGTCGGCCACGGAGTCGTCTCCTTCCGCTCCCGCGGCCTCTGGGCGGGCGTCGACGTGGACCCGGCGCTCGGCAGCGGGCGGGACATCAGCGAACGCCTCATGCGGGAGGGCGTGTTGGTGAAGGACACGCACGGCTCGACGATCCGCATCGCCCCGCCGCTGTGCATCACGGAGGAGGAACTCCGGTCGGCGATCGGGGTGTTGGGGAGGGTGCTGGGCTGACGGCACGGGGAACGCCCGGGACGCCCGCCGCCGGGTCCGTTCCCGTGCGTTCCCCGGCCGCCTACACTGAGCCCACTTCATGTACCGGCTGACCTGCCGGAACGTCGGAGCGAGGAGCGGGCCTTGTTCTATCAGTTGTTGAAGCACGTGTTGCTGGGCCCGTTGTTGAGGGTGCTGTTCCGGCCGAGGATCGAGGGGCTGGAGAACGTGCCGGAGGACGGGGCGGCGATCGTCGCCGGGAATCATCTGTCGTTCTCCGACCACTTCCTGATGCCGGCCGTCATCAAGCGGCGGATCACCTTCCTCGCCAAGGCCGAGTACTTCACCGGACCCGGGGTGCGCGGGCGGCTGACCGCCGCGTTCTTCCGCAGCGCGGGGCAGATCCCGGTGGACCGGTCCGGGAAGGACGCCGGGCAGGCCGCCATCCGGGAAGGGCTCGGGGTGCTGGGTAAGGGGGAGTTGCTCGGGATCTATCCCGAGGGGACCCGGTCGCACGACGGGAAGCTGTACAAGGGCAAGGTGGGGGTCGCCGTGATGGCGCTGACCGCCGGGGTGCCCGTCGTGCCGTGCGCGATGATCGGGACGTTCGAGGCGCAGCCGCCCGGGCAGCGGTTCCCGAGTCTGCACCCGGTGACGATCCGGTTCGGGAAGCCGCTCGACTTCTCGCGGTATGCCGGGATGGAGAACGAGAAGGCGATCCTGCGGGCGATCACGGACGAGATCATGTACGCGATCCTGAAGCTGTCGGGTCAGGAGTACGTCGACCAGTACGCGGCCGTCGCGAAAGCCCAGACATCAGCACAGACGCAGAAGTTCCCCCGGCTGCCGCTGAGTTGACGCAGAGAAGCCGAGTCGGCGTCGAGAAGGGGACGGCCCCGGCGGAGGCCGTCCCCATGCGTGACGCTTACGGCTTCGGCGTCGCGTGCGGTCCGCAGACCACGTCGGCGGCGTCGAGCGTGCCGCGCAGGAGGTACGCGTCGACCCGCTGGTTGACGCACGGGTTGACGAGGGCGGTCACGCCGTGGGAGCCCGCGTTCTTCTCGGTGATGAGGCGGGAGCCCTTGAGGCGCTGGTGGAGGGAGACGGCGCCGGAGTACGGGGTGGCGGCGTCACGCTCGGACTGCACGATGAGGGTCTGCGGCAGGCCCCGGTTCGTCCGAACCTCGACCGGCGTCCGCTGCTTGGTCGACCACGTCGCGCACGGCAGGTTCAGCCACGCGTTCGCCCAGGTCATGAAGGGGTGGTCCCGGTGGAGGCGGGTGTTGTCCCGGTCCCACTTCTTCCAGGACGTCGGCCACTTGGCGTCCGCGCACTCGACGGCCGTGTAGACGGCGGTGCCGTTCTCCGCGGTGGCGTTGCCCGCCGTGTCGGAGAGGTCGGGCGCTGCGGCGTCGATGACGGCCTGGACGTCCCCGGCGGCGTACTTGCTGAGGACGGTCGCGGTGGAGACCCACGCCGAGTCGTAGTACGGCGCGCTCTGGAAGAACCCGATCAGCTCGGCCGGTCCGACGACCCCGCCGAGGGGCGCCTTCTTCGCGTCGGCCCGCAGCTTCAGCCACTTCGCCTGGACCTGGTCGCGCGTCGTGCCGAGGTGGAAGGCGGCGTCGTTGGCGGCGACCCAGTCCTGCCAGTCCTTCCAGCGCGTCTCGAAGGCGACGTCCTGGTCCAGGTTGGCCTGGTACCAGATCTTCTCCCGGGACGGGTCGACGACGCTGTCGAAGACCATGCGGCGCACGTGCGTCGGGAACAGGGTGCTGTAGACGGCGCCGAGGTAGGTGCCGTAGGAGGCGCCGAGGAAGTTGAGCTTCTTCTCGCCGAGCGCGGCGCGGATGACGTCGAGGTCGCGCGCGGAGTTCGGGGTCGTCATGTGCGGCAGCATCTCGCCGCTGCGCTCGGCGCACCCCTCGGCGTACTCGCGGGCCAGCTTGCGCTGGGCGCGCTTGTCGGCCTCGGAGTCGGGCACCGGGTCCATCTTCGGGGCCTTCACGTACTCCTGCGGGTCGATGCAGGAGATCGGCGCGGACTTGCCGACGCCGCGCGGGTCGAAGCCCACGAAGTCGTACGCCTTGGCCGTGTTGGCCCACACCGGGGCCTTGGTGGTGACGCGGCGCGGGAAGCGCAGGCCGGAGCCGCCGGGGCCGCCGGGGTTGTAGATGAGGGCGCCCTGGCGCTCCTCGGGGGTCCCGGTGTTGGCGATGCGGTCGACGGCGAGCTTGATCTGCTTGCCGTACGGCTTCGCGTAGTCGAGCGGGACGCTCACGTAGCCGCAGGTGATCGGCTTCTCCAGGCCCCAGCCCGCGGGGCAGTCCTGCCAGTCGATGCCGGCCTTCGCGGCCCGCGCGGCGGCGATCGCGACGCCGACGGCCTCACGGCCCTGGCCGTAGCCGTGGCCGCTCCCGCTGGTGGCGCTCGCGGTGGGGGCGGCGACGGCCCCGGCTATCAGGGTCGCCGTGACGAGCACTCCGGCAGAACCCAGCGCGGCGGTTCTTCTGTGGGGTCTCAAATGCGGTCTCCCTGTACGAAGTTGACGTGTCGGTACGGGAGGGATCCTGTCGGTTGTGCGTTTCTTGTGAACAGCCCCGGCACTCGTTCTTTGCCAATCCGATAAGCGGATGGCAACGTCCGTTCGCCGGATCTCTCACCCCAGTTGGGCGAGCACCCCATCCAACAACCGCCGCAACACCAGCCCGTCGACCGCGAGCGCGGTCACGAGAGCGGCCGGACCGCTCAGCGGTACGAGGGTGGCGGCACCGTCCGCGAGCACCCGCACCGGCGCCGGGCTGTCCGCGAACTCCGGGCGTACGACGAGGAGTTGGCCGACGGCACGGTGGCCGCCGAGGACGGCGGGGCCGTCCCAGCCGCCGGGCGCGCCCGGACCGCACGCCAACTCCTGGTCCAGGACAGTGCGTTCACCGACCCTGAGGGTCAACCGGCTGGTGAGGCGGCCGGGTTCCTCGGCCGCGCGGCCGAGCACCTGCTCCTCGCGGAACACGAGCCGGGCTCCCGGGGCGGCGTCGATGCGGGTCGTGACGTACAGGTCGCTGCCGTTCGCGGAGATCAACGGCTCGGGGAGCCAGTGGAGTTCGGCGTCCTCGGCGACCTTCAGGCGTACGTCGTAGCGCGCCTCGCCCTTGTGCTGGCCCGGCAGCGCGATCGTCGCGGCGGCGGAGCCGACGGTCAGGCGGGCGCCGGGGGTGACGTCCGCCTCGACGCGGAAGCGGTCGCCGCCGAGGGGGCCGCTCATCGCGCCGACGAGCAACGCCCTTGCCTCGCCGGGGTGGTGGGCCCGGGTGCGGCGCAACGCCAGCGGGCCGTCGCTCTCCAGGACGGGCAGGACGGTTCCCCCTCTGCCGTCCGGCGTGGCCCGCAGGCGGGCGGTCGCCCTTACGCCGTCCACGCGCGCACCTGCGCCCGGACCCAGGCGGCGACCTCCTTGACGCCCGCCTCGCTCCTCAACGACTGGAAGGCGACCGGGAGTTCGGCGCGCTGCGCCTTCGCGTCCGCCGCCATCCTCGCGAGGTCGGAGCCGACGTGCGGGGCGAGGTCGGTCTTGTTGACGACGAGCAGGTCGGCGGTGGTGACGCCCGGGCCGCCCTTGCGGGGGATGTCGTCCCCGCCGGCCACGTCGATGACGAAGATCTGCGCGTCGACGAGGCCCTTCGAAAAGGTCGCGGTCAGGTTGTCGCCGCCTGACTCCACGAGGATCAGGTCGAGGGGGCCGACCGTGTCCTCCAGGTCCTCCACCGCTTCGAGGTTGGCGGAGATGTCGTCCCTGATCGCCGTGTGCGGGCACGCGCCGGTCTCCACCGCCGCGATTCGCTCCGGCGGCAACACGGCCTCCCTGAGCAGGAATTCGGCGTCCTCTCGGGTGTAGATGTCGTTCGTGACGACGGCGAGGCTGAGTTCTTCGCGGAGGTCTCGGCAGAGGGCGGCGACTGTGGCGGTCTTGCCGGAGCCCACGGGGCCGCCGAGGCCGATGCGGAGCGCTCTGCGGGTGCCGTCGGGGCGGTGGGCGTCCGCGCTGGGCGCTGCCGCGTGGGAGTGGGGGTGGTCGAGGTGCATGGGGTGGCTCCGGGG
>NZ_LIRL01000909.1 GCF_001419795.1 Streptomyces niveiscabiei | reverse complement strand
CCGGCCGACGACCGGGGCTGTTCGCGGCCCCCTCCTCGCCGGCCTTCGGCATGAAGAGCACCGCGTACGCGATCGCCCCCGCCAGCAGGAGCAGGACGATCACCAGCAGCGTCCGCCCCAGGCTGCGCGGCGACCGCTCCGCGCCGCGCGGCGCGCGTTCCGGCTCGACGCGCCCCCGCTTGTGCCGGGCGTGCGCGCCTCCCGCCGCGGCCTTCGCCCTGGCCTTGCGCCGGCGCACCAGCTCGCCCTTGCGGCGGATGATCGGCAGCCGTCGCGGGTCGGCGGGCGGCGCGGTGACGACGTACGCCCCGGCCTCCGCCTCGGGCGCCGACCGCACCAGCGACCGCAGCCAGCCGCGCAGCTCCTCGAAGTCCGGCCGCTCGGTCGGGTCCTGGCGCAGCAAGGACTCCACGACCGGCCTGAGCGGCCCGCACTCCTCGGCGAACGCCGGGGGCTCACCGCACACCATCTGGACGAGTTCGGCCGTCGACTCCTCCGGATAGGGCGCGTGTCCCTGGACCGACCTGAAGAGCAGCGCGCCGAGCGCCCACAGGTCGGAGGAGGGCCCGGGGTCGTTGCCGCGTACCCGCTCGGGCGCGAGGTAGTCGACGGACCCGACGACCTCACCCGTACGGGTGATCGTCGTGTCGCCCTCGATCTGCGCGATGCCGAAGTCGGTGAGGAGCACCCGCCCGTCCTCGGAGAGGAGAACGTTGCCAGGCTTCACGTCCCGGTGCAGCACGCCCGCGGAGTGCGCCGCGCGCAGCGCCCGCAGCACCCACATCCCGATCCGCGCGGCCTCGGCGGGCTCGACCCGGCCGTCCGCCTTGACGGCGTCGGCGAGGGAGCGGCCCTCGACGAGTTCCATCACGATCCAGGGCCGGCCGTCGTGTTCGAGGACGTCGTGGACGGTGACGACGGCGGAGTGGTTGATCCGCGCCGCCGCGCGCGCCTCGGCCCGGGTCCTGGCGAGCAGGACGGCCTGGTCGGCCTCGGCGACGTAGAGCGCGGCGGTCAGCTCCTTGATCGCGACGGCCCGGTGCAGCAGCTCGTCGTGCGCACGCCACACACGGCCCATGCCGCCGCTCCCGATGGAGTCGACGAGCCGGTAGCGGCCCGCGAGGAGCAGGCCCTGCATCTGATTCACGTTGCCCCGCAATGCTCTTGACAGGCTCAGCGTAAAGACCGGCCGACGTCCGTGGAACCAAAGCAGGCCCATGGAGACACCACTGTGACGGTTGTCGCTTCGGACCCGTTCCGGGAACTTGCCCGCCCGCCGCCCTCAGCCGGTGTACCGGTAGCTCTCCGCGGCCTGTTCGTACAGCCGCGTCACCTCGTCCCGCTCCGCCTCCGGCCCCCGGACCTGGACGACGTGGTACCGCCCGGCGATGAGGATGGCCCGGTTGCGCACGAACAGTTCCTGCCCGCCGTCGGTCGTCCAGGTGAACTGCCCCTCGGCCATCTTCTGCTGCCCGACCTGGATGTTCCTGAGCCCCGACGCGGTCGCCCAGCTGGACTGCCGGTAGGACTCCAGTTCGCTCTCCCGGTCCCGCTGGTAGGCCATCGGATCGCTCCCGTTGGCCGCCGCGGTGTCCCTGCCGGGTACGACGATCAGCTCGAACTCCCCGTGCGAGTAGACGACCTGCCCGCGCCCGTTCTTCGGCGACCGCTCCCACCCGTTCGCGACGGCGATCCGGAACCCGGCGTCGTCCGCGCGCAGCGTGAACCCGTCGGCCACGTCGGACCCGGCCTGCGTCGACGTACCCGCCGTCGTCTCCTCGCCGCCCGGCGCCGACTGGTCGGGCCGGGGTTCGCTGCTGGCGGGCGGCGGCGAGGCGGTCGCCCCGGCGAC
>NZ_LIRL01000908.1:2124-2544 GCF_001419795.1 Streptomyces niveiscabiei | reverse complement strand
GCCCACTACAAGATCCCGGCCCGGGTGCGGATCCTGGACGCGTTCCCGATGACGGTGTCGGGAAAGGTCCGGAAGATCGAACTACGGGAGACGTACGGGGCATAGCCCCCTCGGGCCCCCTTGGGCCCCCTTGGGACTTTTTGGGCCCCCCTGGAGCACCGACGGCGCTCGCGGCCGGTTTCCCCCGTGTCCCGGCCGCGAGCCGTCCCCCGTCAGCAGGACCCGCCGCCCCCGTTCCGGCAGGACCCGCTGCACTCAATGTGCCCTGTTTCACGCCAGGTTGAAGCCCCCAGGCGGTTCTTCAGAGGTTCATTTGAGGTTGCCGTACGGCTGCTACGACCGGTGCGGTAACGCATTTATGCGCAGGTACGACGCAGGTGAGGCGGCCGATGATCTCCGCACGGAGGCCGCCGCTGACCG
>NZ_LIRL01000908.1:0-2035 GCF_001419795.1 Streptomyces niveiscabiei | reverse complement strand
CGGCCGGGACGTCGGCGCCGTTCACGCCGAGGTGGTAGAGGTCCATCAGGAAGCGTGCGTTGTCCAGTCCTGTAAGGGAGTTGACCCGGTGTACGACCTCCACCGCGGACTCGGCGCTCAGCAGGGGGTACTTCGGGGACTCGACCCGGTTGAGGGCCTCGATCAGGAGGGTCGCGCCCACGCGGTGCGCGGCGCGGGCGGCGTACGCGAGGTTCTCCAGGGCCAGGGCGTCCTGTTCGGCGGGGTCGACGCCCTCGACCCGGTTGCCGTACGGCGCGTTGAGGGTGGCGCAGCCCAGGGAACCGGCGAAGTCGGCGGCGACGTCGACGTTGGCGCGGAAGCGGTCGGACTCGGCGCCGGGGAGGGAGAGGGCGCCCCGGTCGGGGCCGGGGAGGCGGCCGGAGTAGAAGTTGAGGCCGGTGAGGCGGACGCCGGCGTCGGTGATCGCCCCGCGCAGGGCGTCGAGTTCGGCGGGGTCGGGCGTCGGGGTGTCGGGCCACGGCCACCACAGCTCGACGTTGCTGAAACCGTTTGCGGCGACGGCCGCCGGGCGTTCGAGGAGGGGGAGGTGGGTGAAGAGGATCGAGACGTTGACGGTGTACCGCCGGTCGGGGAAGCTCATCGACACCTTCAGGGACGTACCGAAGTGTTTCGTATGCCGGAAGAGGGATTCTGGCACATGGAGTACGGGTCCGGCGGTTTCCGGGCGGCCTCGGCAACCCCCTGCGGGCGCCCGCCCCCGTCCGGGACAGTGGACGCATGAGTCTGATGACCGACGGCAAGGCACCCGGCCCCGTGCGCTTCTACCTGCGCTGCGACCGCCGCGACTGCGAGGCACGCGCGGTCTTCGAGCTGGTCATCACGGAACCGGGCCCCGACATCGAGCAGGACCTGATGGGCCACATCATGCACGAGTCGGGGAAGGCGGTTCCCTACATCGCCGAGATGGGCTGGAAGTTCTACCCGGGCGGCATCGGCTACTGGTGTCCGCGCTGCACGGGCCACCGGACGGGCCCGGCACCCGCCGTCGTACGCGACCCGGCGGCACCGAAACAGCGGGCCCGGCGCAGGCGCCCCAAGTGAGGGCTGCCGCGTGGGCGCCGGGGCGCGTTAGGTTGAGCGCGTGCGATTGAGAGTGGAGTTCACGACCGAGCCCTTCGACCTCGACGAGGTCCCCGCCCACGCGCTCGCGGCGCGTGAGGCGCTGGACGCGGCGGGGCTGGACGCCGTCGACGTGGGCCCGTTCGGCAACACCGCGGAGGGCGGCGCGCAGGCTGTGCTCGACGCCGTGGACGCCGTGCTGCGCGAGGCGCTGGAGGCCGGTGCCACCCGCGTCTCGCTCCAGGTCAACGTCCTCGGGGACAAGGCCGGGGAGAGCGCAGGGGAGAGTGCCGGGGAGTTTTCCGGGGAGGGGGCGTGAGCGACCCCGCTGTGAGCGATTCCGGCGACTTCATCACGGCCGTGAAACCCCTGGTCGACGCGATCGGCGGCGAGCTGGTCCCGGCCGACGAGGCGGGCCCCGACGACGTCGTCCTCACCTGGTCCGGCGCCGATGCCGTAGCCGTACGCCTCCCGCAGCTCGCCGACTCCCTTGACCACATCCTCGCCGCGATGGAGAGAAAACTCGGGAAACCGCTGGCACAACTCGACCGCAAGGCGAAGCAGGAGATCGTGCGGACGCTGGAGGCGCGGGGGGCGTTCGCGGTGCGGCACGGGGTGGAGACGGTGGCGAGCGCGCTCGGGGTGAGTCGGTTCACGGTCTACAACTACCTGAACCGGGAGAAAGGCGCCTGAAATCGGTTACTGCGCCTTTGCCGCGAGCCGGGCGCGTGCACCGCATGCGAGCTGGGCGCACCGCAGGGGACCGGGCGCGCGTAACCCAGAATTTTCAACAAACTGTTGACGAACGTCGGCGCGGCGGCGTTAGCTGACGCCGTGACGACCCCACCCCCGGGCCTGGCCCGCCTCAACGCCCTCCCCGAGCCGGCCGCCCGCGCCGCCCTCCACGAGGTGTGCGCGGGCGGCCGGCTCGGGG
>NZ_LIRL01000907.1 GCF_001419795.1 Streptomyces niveiscabiei | reverse complement strand
AACCACACCCCCACACCCCGCCTGCCGCCAGGCCGCTTTCCCACTCCGCTCCTGAAGACATATCCGCAGATACCGAGCGGCGTCGTCGTCCCCATGAGCACTGACCTTGAAGACCTTCCCCACGGCCACCGCCCGGGGCGCCACCACGGACACATCCCCCTTGGCCTGCGCAGGCGCAGCGGCGAGAGCCACCACAGCAAGCCCGACACCCACCCCGCTCAGCCCTTTGCCGATCCCACGCACAGCAACCCCTCCCAAGAAGCACTTTCCCGCCACCCCTCCAGATGCGAGAACGCCCCCACGGGTTGCAACCGCCCCTCAGGCACGCGGGTCGGAGGCGTCAACGCGCTCGACGAACCGGCGGACCTGGTCCTCGACGGGTTCGCTCCCGGTGACAGGCAGGGTGTAGCTGCGCAGCTCCGTCGCGATGAACTCCATCGTGACGTGGGCTTTCTCGCCCCGGCCACCAACCGAGACGCCAAAACTCCAGGGCGGGGGCGGGCAGTTCCACCGCCGGTGCCAGTCGAGGGCGACCAGTTCCCGGGCCAAGAGACGCGCGGCGGTGTCGACCGGCTCCTCCCAGCCGTGGTCGGCGACGAAGCGGTCCAGCTCGGCGTCGTACCGGTCGGCGTCGAAGTGGGAGTCCGGCGGCAGCGGCACCCGGATGTCGTCCGTGTTCTCCCACGTCCACACCACCAGACCACCACACCGCTGGACGGTCACGAAGACGCCCCCGCAGCAACCGGTCTCGCAGAAGTTGTTCGACAGCTCGACCCGCCGAGGTTCGGCACCGGCCCTCAACGGCCACGTTTCCGGCGGACCGATCATCATCTCGCGCAAGAGACTCGAATCGCTGTCGGGGTGGATCGCCTCCACCACATCCACCCCGTCGACCGACAAGCGGATGCGCACCGACCGCCGCCATGCCTCCGGATCCGCGGGGACATGGCGAAGGGACAGGACGTTGAACGGCCCGGAGGACTCCATCTCCCGATCATCACACCTTCGACGCCATCTCCGACGCGCCCACAGGTACATCCGCCTTGGCCGCAGGTATCAACGAGACGACGGCGAGCAGGAACAGCAGCGCCGCGAACAGGACGGGCGCGTTGAGCCCGAAGGCCCGCGCGACCACCCCGCCGAGCAGCGCGCCGACGGGTGCCCCCGAGGTGGACGCCGTACGGAAGGCCGCGGCGATCCGCCCCAACAGCCCTTCAGGGCTGCGTTCCTGCATGAGCGTCACCTGGTTGACGTTCCACACCATGCCCATCACACCGAGCAGCGCCATCCCCACGAGCAGCGCGCCCAGGTGCCGTACGGACCCCATGGCCACGAGGGAGACGAACTGAACGGCGCCGCCCCACATCAGCGCCCGCGCCCGCCCGAACCGCCGCGCGACGCGCTGCGCGAGGAACCCTCCGGCGATGGACCCGACGGAGTACGCGGTCATCGCGGCGGCGAACCCGGCGTCCCCCGCGTCCAGCCACCGCGTGACGACCAGGACCAGGGTCGCGATCAGCGCCCCCATCCCGACGTTGCACAGCAGCGTGGCCGTACAGGTCGCGCGCAGCGCCCGGTCCCGCCACAACACCCGTATCCCCTCGGCGATCTCCCCCCGCAGCGTGCTCCCCGTGGCCCGCGCCTCCCGCTCGACGGGCCGCACCCGCAGCGAGGCGATGAGCCCGGCGGCGACGAGATAACTGAGCGCGTCCACCACGAACGGCACGGCCATCCCCACCACCACGAGCACCGGCACAACAGGCCCCGCCAGCAGCCCCCCGGCAACTTGCTGACCGGTCATCAACCGAGCGTTGGCGGCCCCGAGTTGATCCCGCTCGACGACAGCCGGCAACAGCGCCGTGGACGCGTTGTCGAACAACGTCTGAAGAGTCGTCAGCACAAAGGCAAGCCCCAACAACACCCCGACAGAAGCCTCCCCCAAGGCCACCACCACAGCGAACCCCGCCACCAACACCCCCCGCACCACATCCACCGCCCACATAGCCCGCCGCTGATCCACCCGATCAGCCAACGCCCCACCCACCAGCCCGAACAACAACCAGGGCACATACCCACAAGCGGTAACAGAAGCAATCACCAACGGATCATCAGTAATCCGCACAGCCAGCAACGGCATGGCCGTATTCCGCAGAGCATCCCCAAACCGCGACACAACAGCGGCCGACCACAACTGCCAGAACTCACGCCTCATACGCACACGGTAGGGGCGACCACTGACAACGGACCTGAACCCAAGTTTTTCAGGGGCGCGGGGCTGTATCGATTTGCGGCTACCGCCGCGCGGGCGCGATCAACCACGACGGCGCCGCAGCCCCAACACAACAGACCGCGGCACCCCGTTGGGACTAGATCTCCCCCCGCAACTTGGCCAACGCCTCCGCCAAGATCGCCTCACCATCAGCATCACTACGCCGCTCCCGCACATACGCGAGATGCGTCTTGTACGGCTCGGTCCGCGGCGGAGCCGGCGGATTGTCCCGGTCCTGCCCCGCAGGGAACCCGCACCGCGGACAGTCCCACGTATCCGGCACCTGCGCATCGCTCGCGAAACTCGGCTGTGTCTCATGCCCGTTGGAGCACCAGAAGGAGATGCGCAGTCGGGGCGCGGACTCGCCCCGCTCGGCCTCGCCCATCGGCCCCGCCCCGACCCGGCTTCCTCGGATCGCGTTGCCACTTGCCACGGTCGTAACTCCCTGCGTGATGGTGCCGCGAAGCGAGTCGGCGTTTCGCTCCACTGCGAGCGGCTCAGTCTACGTAAGACCAACCGGCCTAAGGCCCAACGCGCGTCCAGTGATTGGAGTTACCGCACACAGACGCAAGCCCCATGATAGGCCGCGCCAAGGAGCGCGTACCGAACATGGGGCCTTGCGTGCGTATTGTGCTGCGGGGCGCCGCTCAGTTGTTGGCCTTCATGATCAGGCCGAGGACGATGATGCAGGCGAACCAGAGCAGACCGACCACGACGGTGATGCGGTCGAGGTTGCGCTCGGCGACCGAGGAGCCGCCGACGGAGGACTGCATGCCGCCACCGAACATGTCGGAGAGGCCGCCGCCCTTCCCCTTGTGCATCAGCACCAGCAGCATCAGCAGCAGGCTGAAGACGATCAGGGCGATGGAGAACCCCAGAACCACGGCTGGACCAACTTCCTCGGATGCGGATGACGACGGGGACTCTAGTGGATAGTCACTAAGGTCCCCGTCAGGGTACGACGGATCGCCGCTACGGCCTACTCACTGATCCCGGAAGCGCACGATCTTGACGAACTCGTCGGCGTCGAGGGAGGCGCCACCGACGAGCGCGCCGTCGATGTCGGCCTGCGCCATGATCTCGGCGACGTTGCCCGCCTTGACGGAACCGCCGTACTGGATACGGACCTTGTCGGCGAGCTCCTGGTCGTACAGCTCGGCGAGCTTGCCCCGGATCGCGGCGCAGACTTCCTGCGCGTCGCCGGCGCCGCAGACCTTGCCGGTGCCGATGGCCCAGACGGGCTCGTAGGCGATGACGACGGTCTCGGCCTGCTCGGCGGCGACGTCCTTGAGGCCGCCCTCGACCTGGGCGAGGGTGTGGGAGACGTGGTTGCCCGCCTCGCGGACCTCCAGCTCCTCGCCGACGCACAGGATCGGGGTGATCCCGTGCTTGAACGCGGCCTTGACCTTGGCGTTGACGATCTCGTCGGTCTCGGCGTGGTACTGGCGGCGCTCGGAGTGGCCGACGGCGACGTACGCGCACTTCAGCTTGGCGAGCATGGGGCCGGAGATCTCGCCGGTGTAGGCGCCGGAGTCGTACGCGGAGATGTCCTGGGAGCCGTACTTGATCTTCAGCTTGTCGCCGTCGACCAGGGTCTGCACGGAGCGCAGGTCGGTGAAGGGGGCGAGGACGGCGACCTCGACGGCCTCGTAGTCCTTGTCGGCCAGGGCGAACGCGAGCTTCTGGACGTGGGCGATGGCCTCGAGGTGGTTGAGGTTCATCTTCCAGTTGCCCGCCATGATCGGCGTGCGGGTGGTCATGAGGGTCAGTTCTCCAATGCGGCGAGGCCGGGGAGCGTCTTGCCCTCGAGGTATTCGAGGGAGGCGCCGCCACCGGTCGAGATGTGGCCGAATGCGGTCTCGTCGAAGCCCAGGGTGCGCACGGCCGCGGCGGAGTCGCCGCCGCCGACGACCGTGAAGCCCGGGGAGTCGAGGAGAGCCTGGGCGACCGCCTTGGTGCCCTCGGCGAATTCGGGGTGTTCGAAGACGCCCATCGGGCCGTTCCAGAAGACGGTGGCGGCGTCGGCGATCTTCGAGGCGTACAGCGTGCCGGAGGCGGGGCCGATGTCGAGGCCCATGCGGTCGGCGGGGATGGCGTCGGCGGCGACGGTGGTGGAGCCGGCCGGGGTCTTGTCCTTGAGGTCGGGGAACGCGGGGGCGACCACCGCGTCGACCGGCAGGACCAGCTCGACGCCGGTCTTCTCGGCGCGCTCGATGTACTCCAGGACGGCCGGGAGCTGGTCCTCCTGGAGGAGGGAGGCGCCGACCTCGTGGCCCTGGGCCTTGAGGAAGGTGAAGGCCATGCCGCCGCCGATGAGGATGCGGTCGGCCTTGCCGAGGAGCTCGTCGATGACGGCGAGCTTGTCGGAGACCTTGGCGCCGCCGAGGACGACGACGTAGGGGCGCTTGACGTCGTCGGTGAGCTTCTTGAGGACGCCGACCTCGGTGGCGATGAGGTACCCGGCGTAGTGCGGGAGGCGCGCGGGGAGGTCGAAGACGGAGGCGTGCTTGCGGTGCACCGCGCCGAAGCCGTCGCCCACGTACACGTCCGCGAGGGCGGCGAGCCGGTCGGCGAACTCGCCGCGCTCGGTGTCGTCCTTGGCCGTCTCGCCCGCGTTGAAGCGGAGGTTCTCGATCACCGCGACCTGGCCGTCGGCGAGGGCCCCGGTGGTCGCCTGCGCGGAGGCGCCGACGGTGTCGGTGGCGAAGGCGACGTCCTGGCCGATGATCTCGCCGAGCCGGGCGGCGACGGGGGCGAGGGAGAAGGCGGGCTCCGGGGCGCCCTTGGGACGGCCGAGGTGCGAGGCGACGATCACCTTGGCGCCCGCGGCGGCGAGGGCCGCGACCGTGGGCGCGACGGCGCGGATCCGGCCGTCGTCGGTGATCGTGGTGCCGGCCAGCGGGACGTTCAGGTCGGCGCGGACGAAGACCCGCTTGCCTTCGACGCCGCTCTGGACGAGTTCGTCGATCGTCTTCAATGCAGTCTCCAGGAGGGTGGCTCTTGATCGTACGAGGGCGGTGACGCGCGACAGGGCCCGGGCAGCGCCTCTTCGCATGCTGCCCGAGCCCTGCGGCTCACATCGGTGCGGTGCCTGTCAGACGGTGATCAGAGCCGGCCGCCGACGAAGACCGTGAGGTCGACGAGGCGGTTGGAGTAGCCCCACTCGTTGTCGTACCAGCCGATGATCTTCACCTGCTTGCCCTGGACCATGGTCAGGGACGAGTCGAAGGTGCAGGAGGCCGGCCAGTTGACGATGTCCGAGGAGACGATCGGGTCCTCGGTGTAGTCGAGGTAGCCCTTCAGCTCGCCCTGGGCCGCCTTCTGGAAGGCCGCGTTGACCTCTTCCTTGGTGACGACGCGCTCGGTCTCGACGACGAGGTCGGTGACGGAACCGGTCGGGACCGGGACGCGCATCGCCATGCCGTTGAGCTTGCCGGACAGCTCCGGGATGACCACGCCGAGGGCCTTCGCGGCGCCGGTGGACGCCGGGATGATGTTCTCGGCGGCGGCGCGGGCGCGGCGCAGGTCCTTGTGCGGGAAGTCCTGGAGGCGCTGGTCGCTGGTGTAGGCGTGGACCGTGGTCATCAGGCCCGAGACGATGCCGAAGTTCTCCAGGAGGACCTTGGCCATCGGCGCCACGCAGTTGGTGGTGCAGGAGGCGTTCGAGATGATGTCGTGCGCGCTCGCGTCGTACTTGTCCTCGTTGACGCCGAGCACGATCGTGATGTCCTCGTCGGTCGCCGGAGCGGAGATGAGGACCTTCTTGGCGCCGCCCGCGATGTGCTTGGCGGCGTCGGCGCGCTTGGTGAAGATGCCGGTCGACTCGATGACGATGTCGACACCCAGCTCGCCCCACGGGATCTGGGCGGGGTCGCGCTCGGAGAGCACCTTGATGACGTGGCCGTCGACCGTGATGGTGTCGGCGGTGTGCGTCACCTCGGCCTGGAGACGGCCGAGGACCGTGTCGTACTTGAGCAGGTGGGCGGTGGTCGCGGTGTCACCCAGGTCGTTGACAGCCACGACCTCGATGTCGGCACCCTGCGCCAGCAGCGCGCGGAAGTAGTTGCGGCCGATACGGCCGAAGCCGTTGATGCCTACGCGGATCGTCACGAACCGATCTCCTCGTTGGTACGCCGGCCTTCGTCGCCGGCGAGCTGTTTTTGGGATGTCCCCGACCACCCCCGACCCTACCTCTCCGGGGCGGTGCCGGTGACATCGAGTCGTGCCATACACGGCGAGGCGGTCCGTACCCCCCAGTAGGGGTACGGACCGCCAGGACCCGGAACACCTTGTCACACGATTCGGTCACGAATCACGGGCCGCCCTTGACCGGGCCGATTCACCTCTCAAGTGAGGCGAGGGCCTTTCCGATGAGCGCCTTGCGGTCCGCCGCCGTGGTCAGGTGCTCCAGGCCGAAGCCCAGCAGCACGGTGTCGTCCGTGGTGACGGCGCCGTACGTCTGGAGCAGCGCGCCCGTGCGCGTCCAGTCCTTCAGTACGGCCGGGCTGCCCGCCGGGGGCCCGGTGACCTGCCAGGCGCCGAGCGAGGTCTCGAAGCCCTCCGCCTGGGTCGCCGTACCGCCCACGACGAGGGACGTGTCGTCGAGGAGCACGCCGTGGCCGCCGGTGCTGGGGTCGGTGACGTACGCGAACGACACCTCGACGCTCTTCCCGGCGTAGGCGCTCAGGTCGAACTCGACCTGCTGCCAGCCGCTGGAGGTCCCGGTGAACGCGTTCCAGGCGCCGGAGGACCCGGTGTTGGCGCACGCGCTCCCGTTCAGCGTCAGGTAGTGGCTCAGCCAGGGGTGCTCGCCGATGTAGAAGCCGCCGCCGCACTCGGCGGGTACGGCCGTGCCGGTCGCGCCGTTCTTCTCCGGCAGGGTCGTCCAGTCGGCGCCGCCCGCGCTGTGCGCCTCGACGAACGCGTTGTCGTACCCCTTCTCGGTGTCCCAGAACAGCCGCGCCCGCAGCGTGGGCTGCTGGGCCGCGGTCACCGAGGTCAGGTCGACGGTCCGGGTCAGCCGCTTGTAGGCGTCGTCGGTGTGCACGGCCGCCGCCATGTAGGAGCCCGAGTACGGGCCGTACGGGTTGACCGTCCCGGCGTACTGCCCCGCGCCCGCGCTCGCGAACTGGGGGTACGTGTCGGCCGGGAGCTCGTCCGAGGTGACGCCGTACGTGCCCGCCTGGTCCAGCGGGTTGCCGGGGGCGCCGGCCAGCAGGGCGGAGAAGCCGGTCAGCTTCCCGGAGCCGGTGACGCCGGTCGCGCCCGCGACCGAGGTACGGGAGTAGGCGCCCAGGTAGTACTGGCTGAAGTCGTCGGAGGGGGTGCCGTCGCCGAGGTCGACCGTGCCGCCCGCCCGCTCGCCGGCCTCGATCAGCTTGCCGCCCTCGTTGAGGTAGGCCCGCAGTTCGAGCTGCGTCGGGTTCCCGGGGACCGCGGCGCCCGTGTAGTGCACGACCGTACGGAAGTGCTTCAGCACCCCGAGCGCGTCCGGCACACCCTGCGTGGCGACGTCCCACACGACTGCCTTACGGCCGTTGGCCTTCAGCGCGTCGACGTACGCCTGCGCCTGTGTCGCCCTGGCGCCTTCCTCGGCGACGACGAGCGTGTCGGCGGCGGCCCGCCGGGCCACGGTGTACGTGAACCTGCCGCTGGAGACCTTCTTGCCGGCCCTGGTCTCGCCGGTGAACCACACCTCGACCTTGTCGCCGGGGCGGCCGTCCCGCACCTTCGCGCGGTACTCATCGTAGAAGAGGTTGTCCTCCCCGCCGAACGTCTCCCCGCCCTTCCACGCCCTCAGCGGCACGTCGTGCGTACGGCCGCCGTTGACGCGGTACGTGAGCTCCTTGTCCCGCAGCGACTCACGGGCGACGACGGCGACCTCCTGGCCGGCGCCGCGCGCGTACGACGTGGTGAAGGGCGCCGGGGTGAAGTCGGCGGCCTTCAGACCGGCCGAGGACTTCGGCTGGTCCGGGGTCTGCGCGGACTCGGCGACCGAGAGCGCGAACGGCACGTTCTTCGCGAACTCCTGCTGGATCAGCTTCTCGTCGTCCGGGAACGTGAAGATCGAGCGGCAGTCCGCCGCGTTCCACTGATCGTTGGGGTCGAGGTCGGACGCGGTCTGGCACGTCGACATCTCCGGGGTGAACATCGCCATCCCGTTGACGTTCGACGCGTGCCCGTCTGCCTCGCCGTTCGTCGTGTACAGCTCCGAGGAGACCTGCGGGCGGTAGCCGGGGATCGCCGAGTTCTCCGGCGTGCCCGCGAGCGCCTTGTAGACGACGTCGTCCGGCGTGTCCGTCGCCACCTGCCAGCCGACCCCGTACAGCAACAGCTGGGCGGCGGAGTGGTAGTTGATGCCGTACGTGAACCCGATGCGCCTCTCGAAAGAGTCGAGCGCCTTCGTCTCCGGCTCGGAGCCGGGCGCGGTCCCGCGGTAGGTCTCGCTGGTCGGGTTGGGGGACGAACCCTCGTCGTCGTAGCCCCACTTGTAGGCGAAGTTGCGGTTCAGGTCGACGCCGTCGCCCGTCGAGATCACGCCGTCGCCGTTGTTGTCGCGCAGGTTCTTGCGCCACAGGCGGGTGGAGGCGTCCTTGAACGTGTAGTCGTAGCCGTCCGGGTTGGCCGACAGCAGGAACCACAGCTCGGTGGAGTCGACGATCTTTCTGATCCGCTTGTCGGTCTTGTAGTTGTCCAGGTAGTGGTGCATCAGCCGGCGGGTCATCTCCGGGGTGATCCACTCGCGCGCGTGCTGGTTCGAGGCGTACAGGACGGCCGGCTTGCTGCCGTCCTTGGTCTTCTTCGCGCCCTTGGTGAGCTTCAGCGCGAGGATGTCCTGGCCGTTCACGGTCTTGCCGATCGAGACGACCTTGGTGAGGCCGGGGTTCTGCTGCGCGGTGCGGAGGATCTCCTCCTTGAGGCCGCCGGTGCCGCTGTACGGGCGGAACACCCCGTCGGACGCGGCCTCGACGCGGCGCTCGGCCTTCGAGGAGAGGGTGTGCTCCGTGAGCTCGACGCCCTGCTTCTCCAGGGCGCCGGCCTGCTCGTCGGTGAGGTAGACCTCGACGGTCGCCTCGCCCTTCGCCGGGACCGCCTCGCTCAGCTCGTGCCCGTCCTGGCCCGCCTTGAGCAGCAACGGCACCTGGGCCTTGGTGACTTCGGCGCGGAAGACCTTGACCTCGTCCCCGTTCTTCCCCTCGCCGGGTGCGCCCGGCTGTGCCTGCGCGATCGGCGCGACGACGGCTCCGCCGGCCAGCAGCGCCCCTACGGCGAGGATCGATCTCGCTCTGCGTCTCATGAACTCCCCTAGCCCTGGTCCACCACATCGACGAACAGGTGCTCTAGCTCATGGCAGAGGCACAGCTCCGTCAAGGGTGCCTCAGGGGAAAACCACGCGGACGGGTCAATCTTCGAGGGGTTCGGTGACGGGGAGTCAAGAAGGTGTGGGGCGGGGGT
>NZ_LIRL01000906.1 GCF_001419795.1 Streptomyces niveiscabiei | reverse complement strand
GCGTTCTCCAGGAGTTCGGCCACCATCAGCGTGAGGTCGCCGATGATGTCGGGCTCGATCATCACCTCGGACGCGGCCCGCAGCTCGACGCGCTGATACCCCTCGATCTGCCCGAGCGCGGCCCGTACGACGTTGGTGAGCGCGGTCGGCCCCGAGTCGAGGACCGTCTCGCGGATACCGGCGAGCAGCATCAGGCTGTCGGCGTTGCGGCGCAGGCGTACCGCGATGTGGTCGATGGAGTAGAGGCGTTCGAGGAGCGCCGGGTCGGTCTCGCCGCGCTCCACCGCGTCGATCAGCGTGAGCTGACGGGTCGTCAGGTTGCTGACGCGGCGCCCCACGTTGCCGAACATCTCGGCGACGTTGCGGCGGCTGAGGACCTGCCGCTCCAGCAGCGCGGCGGCCGTCGTCTGGACGTTGTTGAACGCCTCGGCCAGCTCACCGATCTCGTCGTCCGCCGTCACCGGCAGCTCGCGCAGGCGCGGTGAGCCGCTCTCCTCCGCGTCGTCGTCGGCGACACGCGCCAGTTCACGCCCGGCGACGTCCGCGACCTCGCGCGCGGCACCGGTCAGCGCCAGCACCGGCCGCACGACCGAGCGGCGCACCAGGACCGAGAACGCGATCCACAGGATGAACCCGATCACCGCGAGGTTCAGCAGCAGCGTCACGCGCCAACGGGCGCTGCTCGCCGTGTCGTCGGCGCGGTCGGCGATCTGGCCGATCAGCGAGTCGGTGATCTTCAGCCGGTTGTCGGCCTGTTGCTGGTAGTCGCCGTACGCGGCGAGCGCCTGGCGCAGCGAGGTGCGCAGCGCGGCAGTCGATGTCGCCTGCAACGAGCTGGGGTCGACGGTGAGTTCGGCGTAGTGCTGGTCGATCGCGGCCTGCGCCGGGTTGTGCTCGATGCCGCCGAGCTCGTCGGCCTGCGCGGCGGTCGCGAACCGGTTGAACCGGCCGGTCTGGTACGTGTACAGCTCGTGCGCGCCGACCGCGCCGGTGAACTCGATGAGCGCGTTGCTGTCCCCGGTCAGCGCCGAGAACACGCCCGTCTCGTAGGCGCCGTGCGCCGCGTCCGCGCGCAGCAGGGAGTCCAGCAGGTTGCCGGTGAACGTCGTCGCCAGCGCCGAGTTGCGGTCCAGGCCCAGGCCGTCGATGAGGCCGCGCGCCGCGCCCGTGTACGCCGGGTCGATGTTGTCGGCGGGCAGATAGCCCTGCTCGATCGTCGACCTGAGCCCCCCGAGGCCCTCGATCTCGCGCAGCGCCTGCGCCTCACCGGCCGGCAGCCGCCCGCCGAAGGTGTCGCGCACCTTCGTCACCTGGTTGTCCACCTGGACCTGCGCCACCCGGTAGGGGTCGGTCGAGGGGGTGCCGCCGTCGAAGGACGCCTCGTGACGCACCGACAGCAGGATCGCCTGCTGGTGCTCGGCCTCCACCAGCGAGACCAGCTTGGCCACTTGGGCGCTGTCGCGCACCAACTCGGCGGCCTCCTCGGCCCGCTGGGACTCCTGGACCAGGTCCGTGATGACGTACGTCATCAGGACGGCGATCACCGCGAGCGGCACGCCGACGAGGACGTTGAGCTTGCGCTGGAAGGGCCACCGGTCGGCGAGGGCCCGCAGCCCCCGGCGGCCGGGCGCTGGTGCCGGCCGGGTGGGCGCGTCCACCTCGTTCGTGGACACCGGGCCTCCTTCATGGCGGATGGTGCACCGCGCGCGACGCACACGGATGGCCGGTTCCGATCGGTCCCTGATTCTGTTCTGCTCCGATCGAGCCGGCGATCGATGCGTACCGCTGGACGACCGATGGTGATCGACGCCGACTGCGGCGAGGCTATCGCTTCCGTGAAGGCGCGGGCACATCGCCCTGGGTCAAGAATCCATTACGAAGCGACGCCGACCACAACCAGCCACGTACACAAGCGGAACGGCAAGCGGAGCCGGGGAAATCGAACCGTATCGTTTACACAACTCCTCTTGACTGCCGAAGAACTGGCTGGCTTGGATCGAGAGACCTCATGCGAGGGACCTCCAGGCGCGTCGCCGGGGGGTCTTCAGGCGTATCGCCTCCTCTCCCCCCAAGTCGGAAACGGGAACAGTGACTTCTACCGCCCATCCCCGCAGATCCTTCCGTCGACACCCCGGCGCGGCGACAGCCGTGCTCGCCGCGGCGACGGTCCTGCTGGCGGGATGCAGCTCCGACGACACCGGCAGCAACCCCCTCGACGGGGGCGGGTCGGACGGCAAGTCGGTCGTCGTGGGGTCGAACAACTTCGCCGAGAGCACGCTGCTCGCCGACATCTACGGCGAGGCGCTCAAGGCCAAGGGCATCAAGGTCTCCTACAAGCCCAACATCGGCAGCCGCGAGACCACTTACGGCCTGCTCAAGAACGGCTCCATCCACGTCCTGCCGGAGTACAACGGCTCGCTGCTGGCCTACCTCGACGCCAAGGCCCCGCAGACCTCCCTGGAGACCGTGAACGCGGCGGCCAAGGCCAAGCTCGACTCCAAGCTGACGCTCCTGGAGTCCTCCCCGGCCGAGGACAAGGACTCCGTCACGATCAACGCGGAGACCGCGGCGAAGTACAGCCTCACCGCGACCTCGACCCTCGCGGACCTCAAGGACATAGCCCCCGACCTGATCCTCGGCGGCTCGCCCGAGTTCCAGACCCGCCACCAGGGCATGCTCGGCCTGGAGTCGGAGTACGGGCTGACGTTCAAGTCCTTCAAGGCACTTGACGCGGGCGGCCCGCTCACGCAGGCGGCGCTGAAGAAGAACACCGTGCAGGCGGCGGACATCTTCACGACCGACCCGACCATCCTCAAGGAGAAGTTCGTCGTCCTCCAGGACCCGAAGAACCTCTTCGGCTTCGCGAACGTCACGCCGCTCGTCTACAAGAGCGCGCTCTCCTCGGAGGGCGTCGCCGCGCTGAACGCGGTCTCCGCGAAGCTCGACACGAAGACCCTCCTCGACCTCGACGCGCAGGTCCAGCTGGAGAACAAGGACCCGCTGGACGTCGCCAAGGCGTGGCTGAAGACGGCGGGC
>NZ_LIRL01000905.1 GCF_001419795.1 Streptomyces niveiscabiei | reverse complement strand
GGTGGGGGCCGTACGCTTGACGGGTGGCGGGGCGATCCGTTTCCCGCCGGGCAGAGCGTGACCGGGTCGTCGACCACCGCGTATCGCGGAGGGTGAACGCCCGGGAGTCGCCCTCAGGGGCCCGCCTTGGTTACGATCTGCCACAAGTTCACCGGAGTGGGTGTTTCGAGGCTGTTGGGGGTCGGGATGGTTGCCGGTCGTGTGGTGCGCTTCGACAGCGCGCGGGGTTATGGATTCATTGCTCCCGACGACGGCGGGGAAGATGTCTTCCTGCACGTCAACGACATGTTGATGCCTGAATCGCAGATCCGCCGCGGCGTTGCCGTGGAGTTCGAGATCGAGGACGGCGAACGCGGTCCGAAGGCGTCCGACGTGCGGCTCGCACGCGGCGCGGACGGGAAGCCGCTGACGCCGGACGACGACGTCCTGTGCGACGTCCTGAACACCGAGGAGTTCACCCGGGAGGTGACGGAGACGCTGCTGTCCTCCGCGCCTTCGCTCACGGGCGAGCAGATCCTCCAGGTGCGTCAGGGCCTCGCCCAGTTCGCCAAGCATCACGGCTGGGTCGAGGGCTGATCCGGCAGGCATGAGGGGCGGGCGATGATCTCATCGCCCGCCCCTCAGCCATGTCCGGGCCCTGTCCGTCAGTGGCGGTCCCGGCCGACCGTCAGCGGGGCGGGCCGGTAGGGAAGGTAGGCGGCGCCGTCGAGGCCGAGGGCGGTGGCCGAGGTCTGGAGCGCGGCGGCGGTCGCGGAGGCGCCCCAACGGCCGCTGTCCACGCGGTCCTCCAGCGCGTGCAGGGCGGCCACGGTCTCCGCGGTGGTGAAGGCGCAGTGCCCCTGCCGGTCGACGTACGCCTCGCGCAGCAGCGCGCCGTCGCCCGCCGCGCGTACGCGCGCGCCGAAGCGGCTCTCCTGTTCGACGGGGACGAGGTTGTCGGCGATCGTGTGCACGTTCAGCAGCGGTACGGCGAGGCTCTGGCCGGCCGACGAGGTGCGGGCGGCGGTGCGGACGGCGGCCGGGTCGGCGGTGATGTCCGCGCCCGCGGTGAGGTGGGCTAGGTCGGCGCGCAGGTCGAGTCCGGCGGCCCGGTAGAGGGCGCGGACCTGGGGTGCGTGGACGGAGCCGGCGAGCAGCCGGTCGTAGCGGACGCCCTTGGTCCAGGAGTTGTTGCCGCCCACGGACTGCTCGACGGCGTAGCGGCCTCCTTCGACGAACGCGAGGATGCCCTGGGCGAACCAGGCGTACTGCTGCTCCTGCTGGGCGGCCCAGTCGGTGGGGGCGGGCTTGTCCTCGCCGGGTGCCCAGGCGGGGAGGTTGAGGAAGGCGGCGGCGAGGGCGACGCGTGCGCGGCCCTCGGGGGTCTTCTGGGCGGCGTTGACGGCGTCGGTGAGGCGCTGGGCGGTGGTGGCGGCCTCGGCGGCGGAGGTGAAGCGGACGAGTTTCACGTCCTCGCCGGGCAGCAGGAGGCGCGCGATCGTGTACTCGGCGTCGAGCTGATAGTTGTCGAGGTCGGTGGCGCCGGCGACCAGGCTGCACAGGCCGAGGGCGCCGTCGATGCGTCCGGCGCCGTCGCGGGCCATCTGGGCGTTGACGAGGCCGCCCATGGACTGGCCGACGCCGAGCACGCGCGTGGGACGGCCGATCTCGGCGGTGACGGCGTCGATCGTCTGGAACTGGTCGCGTTCCGCGCTCTCCAGGGCCCACATCGAGCCGTTCGGGTCGTACGACGATCCCGCGAGGGCGTACCCGCGCGCGAGGAGGTCGAGGCGGACGGCCTCGGAGGGGGCGTTGCGGGCGACGAGCCCGCTGAAGCCGTGGCTGAAGATCAGCAGGGTGCCGTTCCAGGCGGCGGGGACGTCGGCGATCCAGGTGGCGCCGTCGGCGAGGGTGCCGGTCAGGCGGGTGGGGGCCGGGG
>NZ_LIRL01000904.1 GCF_001419795.1 Streptomyces niveiscabiei | reverse complement strand
GCTGGCGGACGTCACGGTGAAGGACTGGCCGACGACGAAGCTCAGGGGCGTGATCGAGGGCTTCTACGGCACCCCGTGGTCGCACGCGGCGCGCCTGGCCCAACTCGACTTCTACGGCCGCACGAAGCAGAACGTATACGTCTACTCCCCCAAGAACGACGCCTACTTGAGGGCACGCTGGCGGGACGAGTACCCGCCCGCCGCGCTCGCGACCCTCAAGGAACTGGTGGACAGGGCGGCGCAGAACCACGTCCGCTTCACCTACGCCCTCTCCCCGGGCCTGTCGGTCTGCTACTCCTCGCCGGACGACATCGCGGCGCTGGTACGGAAGTTCGCGTCGCTGTACGACATCGGCGTGCGCTCGTTCGCGATCCCGCTGGACGACATCAGCTACACGAAGTGGAACTGCGCCGCCGACGAGACCAGGTTCGGTACGGGCGGCGCGGCGGCGGGCACGGCCCAGTCGTACCTGCTCAACGAGGCGTGGACGGCGTTCAGCGAGGGCCGCTCGGGGCTCGGCCCGCTGGAGATGGTCCCCACCGAGTACTCCGACCTCGCCGACAGCCCGTACAAGACGGCGCTGCGTGAGCGGCTCGGCAAGGACGTCGTCGTGGAGTGGACCGGCACGGCCACGATTCCTCCGGTGATCACCACCGCCCAGACCGAGCAGGCCCGCGAGGTGTACGGGCATCCCGTCCTGATCTGGGACAACTACCCGGTGAACGACTACGTCACGAGCCGTCTCCTCCTCGGCCCCTACAACGGCCGCGAGCCCGGCGTGCCGACCGCCGCCGTCGGCGTGACCGCCAACCCGATGGTGCAGGCGGAGGCCAGCAAGCTGGCCCTGTTCACCTCGGCGGACTTCCTCTGGAACCCGCACGCGTACGACCCCCACAGGGCGTTCCTCGCCTCGGTCCGCGACCTCGCGGGCCCGGCGGCGGAGAAATGGCTGCGGATCTTCGCGGAGAACCAGTACTCCTCGGCGCTGAACACCACCGAGTCCCCCACCCTGACGAAGCTGATCGCGGACTTCCGCGACGGGTACGGCGAGCGGGCCACGGCGGCTCTGCGCGCCTACTTCACCGACATGGCGGCAACCCCCGCCCAGTTGCGCGCCCACCTCGCCAACCCCGGTTTCCTCAAGGAGAGTTCGGCCTGGCTGGACAAGCTGGGTTCGTACGGCAGCGCCGGCCTCACCGCCATCGACCTGCTGCTGGCGCACCGGCAGGGCGACACGGAAGCCGTCTCCCGCCTCTGGAACCGCCTCCAGTCCGAGCGCAAGGCCCTCGACGCGGTCCCCCAGCAGATCTCCCCCGGCGTCATGGACCAGTTCCTGTTCCGCACGTCCCTGGAGAACGCCCCCGCCCCCGGCCCGGACGCCACCTTCACCCCGACGTCCCTCACCCTGAAACCCGGCGAGAAGGCCACGGTCAAGCTCAGCTTCTCCGAACCCGGCCCGGCACAATGGCAGTTGACGGTCCCGCAGGGCCTCACCGCAACCCCCACCACCGGCACAACCACCACAGCCACCATCACCCTCACAGCCGCCCCCGACGCCAAGCCCG
>NZ_LIRL01000903.1 GCF_001419795.1 Streptomyces niveiscabiei | reverse complement strand
TCGGTGGGCCGCCCGGGCGGCAGGAGCTCGGCCGCCGTCAGCAGTCCGGTCACCGGCGTCCGCAGCTCGTGCGCGATGTCCGCGGTCACCCGGCGCTCGGCCTCCAGCCGCTGCTGGAGCGCGTCCGCCATGGCGTCCACCGCGCTCGCGAGGTCGTCGGTCTCGTCCCGGACGACTCCGCCGATCGCGTCCCGCACGCGGACCTCCGACTCGCCCTTGGCCACCTGGTTCGCGGCGGCGGCGGCCTTGCGCAGCCGCCGCGACAACTGGCCGCCGATCAGTACACCGAGCGCGCTGCCGCCGAGGACGACCGCTATCGAGCCGATGATCAGGGCCTGGTCGAGGTCGTTGAGGATGTCGGTGCTGCGGTCGGTGAACCCGGTGTGCAGGGAGAGCACCCTGCCGTCCTTCACCGGCACGGCCGCCCAGATGTCCGGCCCCCCGCTCCTGCGGTCGGAGACGAACGTCGCCCGCCGCCCCTCCTCGACCTTGTGGCGCAGCTCGAGGGGCAGCCCCCGGTCGTCGATCTTGACGCCGGGGAAGTTCGGGCGGCCCGACACCTCGTAGTTGCGCTGGGCGATCTGGACCCGCTCGTCGGCCAGGTCGCGCGCGTTGTCCAGCATCGACACGCGTGCCGCGTTGTGCACGACCAGGCTCAGCACGATCGCGATCAGCGCGCCCACCAGGGCGATCGCCGCGCTCAGCTTCCACCGAAGGCCCGTACGGATGTCCGCGCGCTCCCAGAGCGCCGACACCTGTTTCCGGATCATCCCCGCACCCCCGCCCCGCTCAGGCCTTCAGCTTGTAGCCGAAGCCGCGGACCGTCTCGATGCGGTCCTGGCCGATCTTGGTCCGCAGCCGCTGGACGTGGACGTCCACGACTCTGGTGTCCCCGCCCCAGCCGTAGTCCCAGACGCGCTCCAGGAGCTTGTCGCGCGACAGGACCGTCCCCGGCGCGGAGGAGAACTCCAGGAGCAGGCGCATCTCCGTCGGGGTGAGGGCGACGGGGACGCCGGCCTTCCTGACCTCCATGCCCTCCGTGTCGATCTCCAGGTCGCCGAAGGTCAGCACGCCGCCGGCGGCCGGGGTGTCCGACTCGGCGCGGTCGCCGCCGCCCGCGTGGCCGAAGCGGCGCAGGACCGCGCGGATACGGGCGACCAGGACCGCGCCGTCGAAGGGCTTGGTCACGTAGTCGTCGGCGCCGGCCTCCAGGCCGAGGACGACGTCGATGGAGTCGGCGCGCGCGGAGAGCATGATCACCGGCACGGTCGACTCGTCACGGATGCGCCGGCACAGGCTCACGCCGTCCAGACCGGGCACCATCACGTCCAGCAGGGCGATGTCGGGGCGGTTCGCCCGGAACGCGTCGAGGCCCGACAGGCCGTCGGGCATGGCGGTGACCGCGAAGCCGTCCCGCTCCAGGGCGAGCTGGGTGGCCTCGCGGATGACGTCGTCGTCCTCGACGAACAGCACGTGTGTCTGGTCTGCCATCCGGGTGCTCTCACAGTCCTCGTGGGGGTCTCTTGTCGGTCGAACCGCGCTGGGCGCGGGGCCTCCCCCTCAAGGGGACGCTCCGCCGGCCCGGCTCGTTCACCGGCGCTTTCACTCGTACATCGTTTCGGGCACGCCGATCGGTTCACACCACCGGAGATTTTTTCGCCGACCTTGATTTCCGCAGGTCAGCGACGCGCCGTCAACCCGCCGAAAGTCCGGGAAGCATGGCCGGTCGGCGGTTGCGCCCCGGCCGATCGGCCATCGGGCGCTCCCTCCACCGCCTCAACCCCCACCAGGCGCCGGCGTGGCCTCCGTACCCGTGTTCCCGTAGTCCGTGTGCGTGCTGTACCTCTTCGCGAACTCGCCCGCGCTCCACGCGTACGTGATCACGGTCTCCCCGGACGGGTTGGAGATCGGGTCGTCCTTGGCGTACACCTGTTTCGTCACGACGAGGGAGCCGCGGTCTATCTCGGCGTAGACGGGCGGCTCCTCGGCCTTGAAGACGTTCTGGTAGCGGCCGTCCTTCTCGTGGTAGACGTACGAGCCGACTCCGACGGCGTCCGCGCAGGTGAGGACGTTGACCACGATGTCGGTCGCGGCGCCGCCGGTCAGGTTGCCGTACTCCACGTCGACCGGGTACTGGTCGGCGGCGCACGGCTTCAGCTCGCGCTTGACCTCGGTGGAGACCGCGGGGTCGTCCTTGACGAGACTGACCGCGTCGATGTCCTTCGGGTCGGAGTAGTCGCCCGGCGAGGGCGTCGCCCCGATGACCGCCTCGGCGTGGGCCGGGCCCTCGTCACGCGCGCCGGTGCCACCGGTCCCGCAGGCGGAGGCGCACAGCGCGAGGACGGCGAGCACGGACACGCCCGTGATCGCCGCCTGGATGGTCCCGTGGGCCGCAGGTGGTTCCGGCTCGGTCAGGCCGCCGCGCAACGCTCCCGCTCCTCACGCTCCAGCGCGCGTGCGTCCAGATCCCGCGCCTCCAGCTCCTCGCGGAGCCGGGCGAGCGCCCGGTGCAGCGTGCTCTTGACCGTCCCGGCCGACATCCCGAGGGCGGCGGCCGTCTCTTCGGTGGACATCTGCTCCCAGTGTCGCAGCACCACGACACTGCGCTGCTTCGGCGCCAGCACCTTCATCGCGTCCATCAACAGGGCGCGGTCCGCGTGCTGTTCGGTGGCGTCCTCGACCGAGGCGTCCGGGAGCTGCTCGGTGGGCACCTCCTCCAGCTTGCGCGCCCGCCACCACTCCGTACGGGTGTTGATCATGACCCGGCGCAGGTAGGCGTCCGCGAGGCGCTTGTCCGCGATGCCCTCCCAGCGGCCGTACGTGCGCGCCAGCGCCGTCTGGAGGAGGTCCTGGGCGTCCACGGGGTCCGGGACCAGGCGGCGGGCGCTGCGCAGCAGCGCGTCCTGTCGCGTGCGGACGTACTCCTCGAAACCGAGCACCTCGCCGTGCGCCATGTCCAACCGCCTCCGATCCCCGTTCCGGCCGACTTCCGTGCCGGTTTACCGCTTGTGGTCTGTGGCCCCCGCGTTTCGCCGGGGCATGGCAATGAAGCTACGGAGCTGTTGTCACGGCACTGTGCGGAGCAGCCTGCGGCGAGCGCGCGGCTGTCCGTCGGTTGTGTAACGAACACCGGATCGGATACGAGAAGTGGGGGTTTTGATGCGCCTATGTGGCGATTTGGGGTGGGGGTGGTTGTGACACAGCCGGAGGATCCGCTGTGACGCGGGGCCTCCGGCTGTGAGGTGACCGTGAATCAGATCGAGGAGTTCAGGCGCGCGGCAGCCGGTACAGGCCGCCCGCGAGCGGCTCCACCAGGCCGTCCGAGACGAGGCCGTCGAGCGCCCGCGCGCGCTGCACCGGTTCGTGCCACACCCGGTCGAGCGCGGACTGCGGCACGGGCGCGTGCGCCTCGCGCAGGACGGCGAGCAGCTTGCCGCGCACCTGGCGGTCCGTCCCGGCGTACGTCTGCCCCTTGCGCGGCGGGCCCTCGTGCTCCGGCTTGCCCGCGAGGCGCCAGGCGCAGCTCGCGGCGATCGGGCAGCGGTGGCAGGTCTCGTTGCGCGCGGTGCACACCAGGGCGCCCAGCTCCATGGAGGCGGCGGCCCAGCGCGCGGCCGTCGGCTCGTCGTCCGGCAGCAACGCGCGCGCGAGCTTGCGCTCGGCGGCCGTCGTCGCGTTCGGCGGGTACTGCACGCCGGTCACCGCGCGCGCGAAGACACGGCGGACGTTGGTGTCCAGGACGGCGTGCCGGCGGCCGTACGCGAAGGAGGCGACCGCGGCGGCCGTGTACTCGCCGATGCCGGGCAGCGCGAGGAGCTGCGCGTGGTCGGAGGGGACGTCGCCGCCGTGCCGTTCCGTTATGGCGACGGCGGCGCCGTGCAGGCGCAGGGCGCGGCGCGGATAGCCGAGCCGGCCCCAGGCGCGCACGGCCTCGCCGGGAGCCTCGGCGGCCAGGTCGGCGGGGCGCGGCCAGCGGGCCAGCCACTGCTCGTAGACGGGCAGGACACGGCTGACGGGCGTCTGCTGGAGCATGAACTCGCTGACCATCACACCCCACGCGCCCGCCTCGGGGCGCCGCCAGGGCAGGTCGCGTGCGTGCTCGTCGAACCAGTCGATGACCGGGGCGTGCAGGTGGGCTCCGGCGCTCTCGACCGGCTGCTCGCGCGGCTGTTCCTCGCGCGCGCGGGCTTTGGGGGACAGGTCGTCGGCGGCGTCGGAGGGGGTGGTGTGCGGGGGCTTCGTGGGCGCAGTCATGGCTCTTCGATCCTGCCATGGGAAGGGGTGCACGCGTGCGTGCCGTCACCCGGGGGAGGGGCGCACGCGTACGCGCGCGGGACGTCGATTTCTGCGCCATGGCCAAAGGTGCAAGGGGTGCGATTGTGAACGAGTAGGGCGCCAGGGGGCGTTGCGGCGGGCGCGACCGGGATGATGATCCGGAAAAGTTGTGGTTCAGGCGGCGGGTGGGGACGGCGAACGCCGCGATCTCTCGTACAGTTTGCGCCGTGGGATCTCTGCGCAATCCGGTCGGGCCGCTTCCCTCCACCATCTACTGGCGACGGAGGGCCGTACTGCTGTCCGTACTGGCCCTGTTGACGCTTCTGGTCGCCTGGATCGTCCTGTCGGGCGGCGGCGGCAAGAAGAACGGCGCCGACGGGTCCAACGGCAAGAATCCCGCCTCCTCGATCACCCCCGGGCCCTCCGCCTCGGGCCCGGCGATCAGCCAACACCCGGGCGGGCGCGACGAGTCGACGCCCGGTGACTCCAACGGGTCGGCGTCCGGCGGGGGTTCGGACGGCGGCGGCTCCGGATCCGACACCGGCTCCGGCGACACGGGCGGCGGCACAGCCTCCGGCGGCTCGGGCGACGACGGCTCCAACGGCAGCGGCAGCGGCAGCGCCGGAACCGCCCTCCCGGCGGGCACCACGCTTCCCAACTGCACGGCCAGCGTGGTCACCTGGACCCTCAGCAGCGTCAGCAACACCTACTCGCCCGACCAGACGCCGACGTTCCGCTTCATCGCGCGCAACAGCTCCGGCAGCGACTGCAAGGTCGACCTCGGCCCGAAGAACACCGTCCTGACGATCACCCAGACCGGCAGCGACAACACGTACTGGGCCTCCGACGACTGCCCCAAAGCCACCGGCAGCGCCCTGTACCGCGTCCCCGCCGGCGCCACCTTCACGTACACCCTGAAGTGGGACCGCAAGCCGAGCGCCCCCGAGTGCGCCACCCCGCCCGCCGGCGTCGCGAGCGCCGGCACCTACCTCGTCGAGGCGAAGGCCCCGGGATTCGCGAAGGCACAGACCTCGTTCGTCCTGGAAGCGGACTGACGGCCCGTCGCCGCCACACGCGCGAGCGCGTCGTACGACCGGACAGGGGCCGTTTTCCGGGGCGCCCGCCCCTTAACCTTTCGCGGCGCCCGCGCCTCGACGCCGGTGAGGGGCTCCCCGAGCCCCTCACGCGCCGTCAGACGTAGCGCTCCAGGATCGACGACTCCGCCAGCCGGGACAGCCCCTCGCGGACGCTGCGCGCGCGGGCCTCGCCCACGCCGTCGACGGCCTGGAGATCGTCCACACTCGCCGCCAGCAGCTTCTGGAGGCCGCCGAAGTGCTCCACCAGCCGGTCGATGATCGCGCCCGGCAGCCGGGGCACCTTCGCCAGCAGCCGGAAACCGCGCGGGGAGACCGCTGAGTCGAGCGCCTCCGGGGAGGCCGTGTAGCCCAGCGCGCGGGCGACGGTGGACAGTTCGAGCAGCTCCGCGTGGGTCAGCGCGTCCAGCTCGGACAGCGCCTCGTCGACCGTACGGGAACGTTTCGCGGTCGGCTCCGGGACGTAGTCCCGCACGACCAGCTCGCGCTCCGGCTCCACGCCCGCGATCAGCTCGTCGAGTTGGAGGGCCAGCAGACGGCCGTCCGTGCCCAGTTCGACGACGTACTCGGCGATCTCCGTCGCGATCCGGCGGACCATCTCCAGGCGCTGGGCGACCGCCGAGACGTCCCGGACCGTCACCAGGTCCTCGATCTCCAGCGCCGACAGCGTCCCCGCGACCTCGTCCAGGCGCAGCTTGTAGCGCTCCAGGGTCGCCAGCGCCTGGTTCGCGCGCGACAGGATTGCCGCAGAGTCCTCCAGGACACGCCGCTGGCCGTCCACGTACAGGGCGATCAGGCGCATCGACTGGGAGACCGACACGACCGGGAAACCGACCTGCTTGGAGACGCGGTCGGCGGTGCGGTGCCGGGTGCCCGTCTCCTCGGTGGGGATCGTCGGGTCCGGGACCAGCTGCACGCCCGCGCGCAGGATCTTCGACAGGTCCGAGGAGACGACGATCCCGCCGTCCAGCTTGCACAGCTCGCGCAGCCGGGTCGCCGAGAACTCGACGTCCAGCACGAACCCGCCGGTGCACATCGCCTCGACCGTCCGGTCGGAGCCCAGCACGATCAGGCCGCCCGTGTTGCCGCGCAGGACGCGCTCCAGGCCGTCCCGCAGGGCCGTGCCCGGAGCGACCGCGCTCAGCGAGGCGCGCATCAGACCATCGGAACCGGCACTCCCACCGGACTTTCCGGGAGCCGCCGCCCGGTCGTTGGCTGCCACTGCACTCCTCCGGTCACAGGTTCTGGGGGGCTCCCGCCTGCGCACACGGTTCGTACGGACGGGCGAGACCAGGGCAAAGTCTACCGGCGGTCCTCCTCGCTCTGGGGGGCCTGTCGGCGACGCGAGCGCGGGAGCACGCGCAGGGCGTCCCCTATGTCGGCGACTTCCAGGACCTTCATCCCGGCCGGGACCTTCCCCGGGTCGCCCGGCACCAGCGCGTGCGTGAAGCCCAGGCGGTGCGCCTCCGCGAGCCTGCGCTGCACGCCGGTCACCCGCCGCACCTCGCCCGCCAGGCCCACCTCGCCGATCGCCACCAGGTTCTTCGGCAGCGGGGTGTCGCTCGCCGCCGACGCCAGCGCGAGGGCGATCGCCAGATCCGCCGCCGGCTCCGACAGGCGTACGCCGCCCACCGTCGCCGAGTAGATGTCCCGCTTGCCCAGCGCGCTGATCCGGCCGCGCTGCTCCAGGACGGCCAGCATCATCGACACCCGCGACGTCTCCAGGCCCGACGTCGTCCGGCGCGGGGTGGGGATCTGCGTGTCCACGGTCAGCGCCTGCACCTCCGCGACCAGCGGGCGGCGGCCCTCCAGCGTGACCGTCAGGCACGTGCCCGGCACCGGCTCGGCGCGGCGGGTCAAGAACAGGCCGCTCGGGTCCGCGAGGCCCGTGATCCCCTCGTCGTGCAGTTCGAAGCAGCCGACCTCGTCCGTCGCGCCGTAGCGGTTCTTGACGCCGCGTACCAGGCGCAGGCGCGCGTGCCGGTCGCCCTCGAAGTGCAGGACCACGTCCACCAGGTGCTCCAGCAGGCGCGGGCCCGCGATCGCGCCGTCCTTCGTGACATGGCCCACCAGGAGCGTCGACATGCCGCGCTCCTTCGAGGCGCGGATCAGGGCGCCCGCCACCTCGCGCACCTGCGCCATGCCGCCCGGGGCGCCGTCGATCTCCGGGGAGGCGACCGTCTGCACCGAGTCCAGGATCAGCAGCGACGGCTTCACCGCGTCCAGGTGGCCCAGGACCATCGACAGGTCCGTCTCCGCCGCCAGGTACAGGTCGTCGGCCAGCGCGCCGATGCGGTCCGCGCGCAGGCGCACCTGGCTCGCCGACTCCTCGCCCGTCACGTACAGCGTGCGGTGCTCGTCGCTCGCCGACTTCGCCGCCACGTCCAGCAGCAGCGTCGACTTGCCCACGCCCGGCTCGCCCGCCAGGAGCACCACCGCGCCGGGGACCAGACCGCCGCCCAGCACGCGGTCCAGCTCCGGCACGCCCGTCGTGCGCGCCGTCGCCTGCCTGCCGTCCACCTGGCCGATCGGCAGCGCGGAGGACGTCACCCGGCCCGGCGCCGTCGTACGCACCGCCGGCGCGCCGTACTCCTCGACCGTCCCCCACGCCTGGCACTCCGGGCACCGGCCCAGCCACTTGGCCGTCTGCCAGCCGCACTCCGTGCAGCGGTAGGAGGGACGGTCCTTGGTGGTCTTCGTACGGGCAGCCATGGGAGGAACCGTAACGTCCGGCACCGACAGCGCGGCCGGCCTGTGGACAACCGAGGGCGCGAACCGGTCGGGTCACTCCGGGAAACGGCCACGGGAGAGCGCCCGGTGTCCCCTATTGAGGGATCGTTTCACCCGTATGGATTAAAAGGGCTCAAGGTTCGGGATCGGGGCGTCGCGAGGCGCCTACGGTCGCACGGGTGATGAGCACGAGTCCGGAGACCTCGCCCCGTACGACCGGCGCGCACCGGGAGCGACGGGAGGCGCGTGACCGTGAGGCGGCGCGCACGCTGGCCGAGCGCCCGCCCGCGCGCTACGAGCCCTACCTCGACGGCCTGTTCACGTACTGCCTCGCCGTCCTGTGCGACCACGACGCGGCCGTCGCCACCCTCGGGGACGCGCTCGCCTTCGCCGAGCGGCGCGGGCACCGGATGCCCGACGAGGGCGGCGAGCTGCGGGCCTGGCTGTACGCGCTCGCGCGCTGGTCGTGCCTGCGGCGGCTGACGCAGGCCAAGCAGAAACGTCATGCCTCCGGGGAACGGACCGAGACGCCCGCGCCCGACGACACCGGCGACGCCGTCCGGGAGCAGCGGCGCCGCGAACTCGCCCTGCTCGCCTGGCCCGAGGCCGCCGGCACCAGCCCGGAACAGCGCGAGGCGCTCGAACTCGCCGTACGGCACCGGCTCAGCGCGCCCGAGGTCGCCGCCGTCCTCGGCAAGGAGCCCGCCGCCACGCGCGAACTGCTCTCCTCCGCCGCCTGCGAGGTCGAGCGCACGCGCGCGGCGCTCGCCGTCGTCGAGACCGGCGGCTGCCCCGGCGTCGCCCGCCTCGCCGACGGCCACCACCTGGTGCTCAGCGCGGCCCTGCGGCGCGAACTCGTCCGGCACGTCGACGACTGCCCGGTCTGCCGCCGGGCCGCCGAGCGCGCCGCCCCCGGACGCTGGCCCGGCGCGGCGGTGACGCCCGCCGAACTGCCCGTCCTGGAGGCGCCCCGCGCGGCCCTGTACGTCGCGATGACGCACGTCCCGCGCGCGCGAGGCGCCGCCGCGCCCCGGTACGACCGGCGCGGGTTCCCCATGGACCCCAAGGACCGCGCCGGTCGTACCGGGGC
>NZ_LIRL01000902.1 GCF_001419795.1 Streptomyces niveiscabiei | reverse complement strand
GTCCGGGAGGTAGACCCGCGCGGAGGACGTCCACTCGGTCTCGAAGAGGCTCCGTACGGTCTCCACGGTCGTCCCGACGTTCTCCACGGGCGCGTGCCCGTGCTCCGCGTAGCCGATGGCGTACTTCAGGACGTCCGTGAGGCGCTTGGTGCCGTGGTCGCGCAGGAGGAGCAGCCACGCGTCGAACGCGCCCGGCACGGCCGCAGCGAGGGGCCCTGTGCCGGGTACGAGGTCGAGGCCGAGCGCCCGGTAGTGCGCGATCGTCGCGCCCTGGGGGGCGACGCCCTGGCCGCACAGTATGCGCACCGCGCCGCCCGCGGGCGCCAGCAGGATCGGGACCTCTCCGGCGGGCCCGTTGAGGTGCGGTTCGACGACGTGCAGCACGAACGCGCCCGCCACCGCCGCGTCGTACGCGTTGCCGCCGTCCTCCAGGACCGCCATCGCCGACTGCGAGGCGAGCCAGTGCGTCGACGACACCATGCCGAAGGTGCCCTGGAGCGTCGGCCGGGTGGTGAACTGCATCTCGCACCTCACTGGGTTCGCGCGCCGCACGGATGCCGGGCGGCCGTAGATCGTTGCTACGACCATCAGACTGCCCCGCCCGCGCGGGCGCACACCAGCCGCTACCGCCCGGTGAGGGCCGCCCCCATCCCGCGCCCGCGCGTGGCGGCCCGGTAGAGCGCCCCGATGACCCCGGCCTGCACGACCGCCCCGACCACGACACCCGCCAACACCAGCGGCTCCGGCAGCATCAGGAAGATCCACGACACCGGCCCGGTCACCACGAACGCCCACACGCCCGCCATGCTCGCGTCCTCGTGCGTGACGAACAGCGCGTCCACGGCGATCCACCCCAGCACGGCGGCCACCAGCGCGAGATACCCCAGCGCGGCCGGATTCACGAACCACTGCCGGACCTTGCCGACGAACTGCGAGCGGACCATGACACGCCTCCACGGAGCTTTTCCGACCGTCCCTCTGTCTGCCTCCAGCTTCCCGGGGACCGCGCGCGGGGGCCTGAGTACGGATACTCAGTCGCCGGGGCCGGGCTACCCAGCCTCCCGGCGCGCCCGCACCAGCCCCGACTCGTAGGCGAACACGACCAGTTGGGCCCGGTCCCGCGCGCCGAGCTTCGTCATCGCCCGGCTGATGTGGGTCTTCGCGGTGAGGGGGCTGATGACCATGTGGGCGGCTATCTCGTCGTTCGTGAGGCCGTGGGCGGCGA
>NZ_LIRL01000901.1 GCF_001419795.1 Streptomyces niveiscabiei | reverse complement strand
GGGTGTGTCAGGCGAGGGGGGTCTCGGTGTGGAGGCCGTTCGTGTCGGTGCCGGTGAAGAGGGAGACGTGGCCGTCGGTCCAGCGGACGAGGATGTCGTCGGCGGCGGTGCCCGGGGTGAAGGCGCCCGCGGTGACGAGGGCGGCGTTCTTCCAGGGGGAGTTCGGGGGCTGGAGTTGGGTTTCGGCGGGGAGGCCGTTGGTCGTGAGGCCGGGGTAGAGGGTGGTTTCGCCGTCGCTCCAGCGGACGATGAGGTCGTCGGTGGGGTTGTTGGTGGCGGTGGCGGTGGTGAGCTGTCCGGCGTGGGGCCAGGTGGCGTTCTTGGCGGTGATCTGGGTCGGTTGCGTCAGGCCGTTGGTGGCGAGGTCGGTGTAGAGGGAGACGTGGCCGTCCTTGAAGGTGACGAGGAGGTCGTCGCGGTTGGCGCCGGGGGTGAAGCGTCCGCCGGTCATGAGGTGGGCGGTGTCGCGCCACAACGGGGTCTGGGGCGGGGCGAGTTGCTTCTCGCCGTGGAAGCCCTTGGTGTCGACGGTCGGGTAGAGGGTCATCTCGCCGTCGGTCCAGCGCACGGCCAGTCCGTCGGTCGGTGTGCCGGTGTTGACGGTGGTCAGGGCGACGGCCTTGGCCCAGATGCTTCTGGCGGGGGCGAGTTGGTATTCGGCGGTGAAGGGGTGGGCGGGGTCGCCGGTGGTGCCGCCCTGGTAGAGGGTGACCCTGCCGTCGTCCCACCGCACGATGAGGTCCATGTGCCGGGCGCCGTTGGAAGAACCGCCCGTGAAGTAGCCCGCCGTCATCCCCACCGCGTGCTTCCACACCGCAGGCGTGAACGCCGGCCGTGGCGGCGTGGTCGGCGCCGGGGCTCCGTACGGCGGCCTCGCGCCCACCGTGCGGTGTGCCGCCGCGTCGTTGAACAGGGCCTGCGCGTCCTTGCCGAACAGCGGGGCGTACGTCACCCAGTCGTCGTTCGTGTCGTTGCCGCCGCCGTTGTAGCCGCCGGTCGCGCCGATGACCTTGCCGGTGCCCCGGGCGGGGTCGTAGTCCTTGATCCAGGGGCCGCCGGAGACACCGCCGTAGAAGCCCGTGCACGCCATGCTCAACTGGGCGTAGCCCGGGAGGCGTTGGGTGGTGACGGGGCAACGGATCGGGTTGTGGCGGGGGTTGACCTTCTCGGCGCTGGGGTAGCCGAGGACGGTGACGCGGTGCGTGTAGCCGGTGGCGGTCGACGTGAACGTGAGGGCGCCGGTGACGTCCTCCAGGCGTTTGCCCTTGCTGTTGGGTGCCGTCTGCGTGAAGGCCAGGTCCAGGTCGGAGACCGGCTTCTTCGTGTTCGGCACGTAGCGGGGGTCGAGGTAGACGCGGGTGACCGGGAAGACGCCGTAGGGCTGTGCCGCCGCGGACTTGCCGCTCACGTAGCGGGGGACGAAGATCCGGTGCGTGGCCTTCTGGAGGCCCGTGCCGCAGTGGCCCGCCGTCAGGACGATGTCCTTGGCCGCCGTGTGGACGACGCTGCCCGTGCAGAACGTGCTCTTGCCGCCGAGGGGTTTGCTGTCGAAGAAGAACGTGCCGACGGTGGGGTGGCCGGCGAACTGCTGGGGGGACGGGGTGCCGGGTGG
>NZ_LIRL01000900.1 GCF_001419795.1 Streptomyces niveiscabiei | reverse complement strand
GGTTGTGGGGCCGGGCTTTCTTCTCGCCGGTCCATGAGAAAACGGTAAGAGCGTGGCCGGGGTGGCCGGTGGGGGAACCGTGGGCGCTCTTGGCCGTCTTGTACAACGCGCGGGCGCTCCCGTGTGTCTCAGAAGGTGACGCGGGCGACGCACCGGGTCGGGTCGGCCCGGGGTGGTCCTGGGCCGGGGAGGGCAGGGGATGGCGCAGAGCGGTGCGGTGAAGGGGGAGGCGTCCGTGGAGGACACGTCTGCGGACGAGACGTCTGCCGGCGTGGCGTCCGAAGACGTGCCTTCCAAGGAGGCGTCTTCCGAAGAGGCGTCCACCGAGAAGGTGCCTTCCGAGGGGACCTCCTCCGAAGCGAGGCCTGAAGCAACGCCCTCTGAAGAGGCGTCCGCCGGTGAGGCAGCGGGCGGTCTTGTCGCGTCCGGCGAAGGCGGATCCGGTGGCAAGGGGCCCGCCGTGGCCGGTGTGGAAGGCTCCGGGCCCCCCGCCCTGCCCCGGCGTACTCGTCGGCGGCGTATTCTCCGCTGGTCCGCCACGGTGCTCGCGGTGGTGATACTCGGGACCGCGGGCGCGGGGTATCTGTACTACCGGCATCTCAACGGGAACATCCGCAGTGATGACCTGAATCTGGGGGACGCGAAGGACCGGGCGGCGACGACGCGGGTGAACGCCGCCGGGCAGCGGGCGTTGAATATTTTGTTGATCGGGTCGGATGCGCGGGACACGGAGGAGAACCAGAAGCTGGGCGGGGCGAAGGACACGTTCGGGGGGCCGCCTCTGGCTGATGTGCAGATGTTGCTGCATGTGTCGGCGGATCGCAGCAACATGTCCGTCGTGAGCATGCCTCGGGACACGCTTCTCGGGATTCCGAAGTGCACCGACCCGGATACGCGGAAGACGTACGCGGCCAGCACCCGGGCCATGACCAACGAGTCGCTCGGGCGGGGTGGGCCGGGGTGCACGGTGGCGACCTGGGAGAAGCTCACCGACATCCACATCGACCACTTCATGATGATCGACTTCTCGGGGGTCGTGTCGATGGCGGACGCCGTCGGCGGCGTACCCGTCTGTGTGGACGCCAACATCTACTCGCACACGTCGACCGGCAAGGGCTCGGGCCTGAAGCTCCCGGAGGGGACCCACTCGATCAAGGGGCGGCAGGCGTTGCAGTGGCTGCGGACGCGGTACGGGTTCGAGGACGGCAGTGACCTCGGGCGGGCGAAGGCGCAGCACATGTACATGAACTCGATGGTCAGGGAGCTGCGTTCGAACGCGAAGCTGACCAGCCCCAACAAGCTGCGCAAGCTCGCGGAGGCGGCGACGAGCGCGATCACCGTGGACAACGGCCTGGACAGCATCACGAAGATGTACGACCTGGCGACGGAGCTCCAGAAGGTCCCGACGGACCGGATCACGATGACGACGATGCCGAACCGGTACGTCGGCGCGCGCGTCGAGCCGACCGAGGACGCGGAGAAGCTGTTCCGCCTGGTCCGCGAGGACATCGCGCTGGACGGCAAGGACAAGCCGTCCCCGTCCCCGAGTCCGTCACCGGTCGTCGCTCCCGTCGCCTCGCCGGACGGGCAGATCGCCGTACAGGTCCACAACGGCACGCGTACCCCCGAGCTGGGCTCCGCGCCGGGCCGGGCGGCGACCGTCGCCGACGCGCTCACCGCGAAGGGCTTCACGCAGGCCGTCGCCGACCCCTCGGCCGCGACCTCTGAGGCGACGACGCTCGTGCGGTACCCGAGCGCCGACCTGGAGGGCAACGCGCTGCGGGTCGCGAAGGTGCTGGGGATTCCGGCCGGTGCCGTACGGAAGTCGACGGACGTGTCGGGGGTGACGCTGGTCGTGGGGGCGGACTGGCGGACCGGTACGGCGTACAAGGCGCCGAAGGCCGTGCCCGAGGACGACACCGCCCCGGACACGGCTCAGGCGATCAACGCCTCGGACACGAGCCAGTGCATGCACGTGGACCCGTCGTTCAGCTGGTGAGGACCGCCGGGCGGCGCGATGCGATGACCTTCCTGGCCAGCGACTTGGGGCTGGTCAGGAAGCCGAAGCCCCAGCACATGTGCATGGTGGCGAGGGCGACGGGGATCTGCGCGCGGGCCTTGAGGCCGAGGCCCTTGCCGGCCGGGAGCGACCCGGCGACGATCGCGGCGAGGTAGGCGCCGGGGACCGCGAAGGCGTACGGGGTGACGAGGGCGCCCAGCACGATGCCGAGGGCGATCGCGCAGACGGCCGTCGGCGGGGCCAGGTAGCGGAGGTTGATGGAACCCGCGTGGTAGCGGGCGACGACGTGCCGCCAGCGGCCGTAGTCCTTGTACTGCTTGGCCAGCGCCTTCACCGACGGGCGGGGGCGGTAGGAGACCTTCAGCTCCGGCGAGAACCAGATCAGGCCGCCCGCCTCGCGGATGCGGAAGTTCAGCTCCCAGTCCTGGGCGCGGATGAACTCCTCGTTGTAGCCGCCCTGTTGCTCCAGCGCCTCGCGGCGGAACACGCCGAGGTAGACCGTCTCGGCGGGGCCCGCCTGGCCGCCCGTGTGGAACGCCGCGTTGCCCACGCCGATCTTCGACGTCATCGCGGCGGCGACCGCGCGCTCCCAGTCGTTCTCGCCCTCGGCGTGCATGATCCCGCCGACGTTCTGCGCGCCGGTCTCCTCCAGGAGGCGTACGGCGGTGGCGATGTAGTTCGGCGAGAGCATGCCGTGGCCGTCGACGCGGACGACGATGGGGTGCCGGGAGGCCTTGATCGCCGCGTTGAGGGCGGCGGGGGTGCGGCCGGTGGGGTTCGGCACCGTGTGGACACGGGGGTCTTCGGCTACGAGCTGGGCCGCGATCTCGTCCGTACGGTCCGTGGAGGGGCCGAGGGCGATCACGACCTCCATCTCACCGTCGTAGGCCTGCGCGAGGATCGCCTGGACGGCGCCGCGCAGGTGCCGCTCCTCGTTCAGGACCGGCATGATCACGGACACGGCGGGGGGCTTGGCGTTCATAGGGGGCTCACGTTACCGCGAACGGGGGACAGGGGTGCGCGCCGCCGTCGTCCGAAGATCGTATGGGCCTACGGTGCTCACGGCTCCCCCCTGTACGGCCGCCGCCGGAGGTCTCGCCCACATGCCCCGTACCCGCCATCCGCGTACCCGTCCCCCGCGCCGCCGTACGCGTCCGCGCTGGGCGCTGCGGCTCACCACGACCCTCTCCGTCGTCGTCCTCGCGTCCGCCGGGATCGGGCACTCCGTCGTCACGACGCTCGACGCGGACATCGCGCGCGTGGACCCCTTCAAGGACATGAAGAACCGGCCGCGCGCGGGGCACGGGATGAACGTGCTGCTCGTCGGGACGGACGGGCGCGACCGGATCAGCGAGGCGGAGCGGCAGCGGTACCGGCTCGGCGGGGCGCCCTGCCACTGCACCGACACGATCATGATCGTGCACATCTCCGAGGACCGGGAGCGGGCCAGCGTCGTCAGTCTGCCGCGCGACAGTTACGCCGACACGCCGCCGCACACCGACGACACCACCGGGCAGCACCATCGCGGGCATCCGATCCGGATCAACGCGGCGTACGCGGAGGGCGGGCCGCAGCTCACCGTGCGGACCGTCGAGCACATGACCCGCGTCAAGATCGACCACTACCTCGAAGTCGACTTCACGAGCTTCATGAAGACCGTGGACGTGCTGGGCGGGGTGAAGATCTGTACGGCGACCCCCCTGCGCGACAGCTATACGGGGCTGAACCTCTCCCCCGGCACCCACACCCTCCTCGGCGGCGAGGCCCTCCAGTACGTGCGGTCCCGGCATGCCGACGCCTCCTCCGACCTCGGGCGGATGAAACGCCAGCAGCGGTTCCTGGCCGCCCTCGTGGACCGTACGACGTCCTCCGGGGTCCTCTTCAACCCGCTGCGGTTCCGGGACGTCACCCGTGCCGTGCTGGGCTCCGTCCGGGCGGACCGGGGCTTCGGCACCGACGAGCTGATCGACCTCGGGCGGGCCATGCGGAACTTCTCGCCCTCCTCCTCCGAGTTCATGACCGTTCCCCTCGGGGAGATGGGGTACGCGGTGAAGGGGATCGGCTCGACCCTCAAGTGGGACCCCGTCCGCTCCTCGCGCGTCTTCCAGGCCCTCCGCGACGACAAGCCCCTCTCCGGCGCCCGCCCCAAGGCCGCCGCCGTGCCCGTCGTCGAGGTGTCCCCCTCCCTGATCCACGTCCAGGTCGAGAACGGGTCCGGAACGGACGGGCTCGGGCGCAAGGCCGACACCCTGCTCTCCCGCGCCGGGTTCCGGGCCAACGGCAAGCCGGTGACCTCCGCGTCCCGGGTGTCCCACACGGTCGTCATGTACGACCCCCGCTGGGACCGGTCGGCCCGCTCCCTGGCCGCCGCGCTGCCGGGGAGCGAGCTGCGGGCCGTGAAGGGGCTGGGGGCTGTGCTCAAGGTGGTTGTGGGGC
>NZ_LIRL01000090.1 GCF_001419795.1 Streptomyces niveiscabiei | reverse complement strand
CTGTGCGGGGGTGCTGTGCGAGGGGCTCAGCGGCAGGGGCCGTGTGGGAGGACAGCGCAGCCCCTGCGGGGAGGCGGAGCGACAGCAGTGTGGGGCGGCGAGGGGAAGGCGGGAGCTGCGGTAGCCCCTCGCTGCCGGCGCTCCGCCGTCGGCCCCCTCCCTCGCGCGGTCTCTCCGTGCCGCTCTTTCCGGTGCGCGGGGGCTTTGGTCAGCCCGTGCGGAGGGTGCGGAAGTGGTGGGGGTCCGCCGGGTCCCTGTCGGTGATCTGGAGAGGTGGGTCCGGCCACTGCCAGATGCCTGTGGCCGGTGCGTGGGAGAAGCGGATGCGGCCTCGGGTGCCGTCGATCGTGATGTGCGGCCAGGAGGCGGTGAGGTGCGGGGCGTCGGGGCCGTGGGTGCGCAGGAGGGCGGCGAGGACGGTGATCGTGTCGTAGCCCTCGTGGGCGACGAAGGAGGGCGGGACGCCGAGTCGTTCACGGAGCGTCGTGTCGACTCGGGTGCCGAGAGGGGTGAGCCGGTCGGGAAGGTAGCGGAGGAAAGGAATCCCGGTGCCGTCGGTGCCGAGAGCGCGCGTCCACTCGGGGAACTCCGGCTGTCCGGCGGGGGCGCCGATCAGGAGGCCGGTGAGGCGGGGGTCGCGGCGTACGGAACGGACGATCGGGACGGCCGGTTCGGGGTGGCCGGTCAGGAGGAGCAGGGCGGTGGCGCCGTCCGCGGCGAGGCGGTCCAGGAGGTCCGGGTCCGGGGCGAGTTCGAGGACGGTGGCGCCGTGCGGGGCGAGGTGGTCGCGCAGGATGCGCAGGCCCGACGCCCAGTAGACGCTGGGCTGGGTCACGGCGGCGATCCGGCGGTGGCCGGTGGCGAGGAGGTGGTCCGCGTAGAGGCGCCAGCCCCGGGACTGGGGTGGGGAGAGGCGGGCGACCTGGTCCGTCGGGCCGTCGGTGAGGGTGTCGAGGACCGCCGACGAGCAGAGGTAGGGCAGGCCGAGACCGGCGGCCCGGGTGGCGGCGGCCCGGGCGACGACGCTGTGGTACTCACCGGCGAGGGCGGCGACGCCCAGGGCGAAGAGTTCGTCGACGGCCGCCGTCGCCCGGTCGGGGTCGGCGGCGGTGTCCCGGACCACGAGTTCCAGGGGGCGCCCGGAGATCCCGCCAGCGCCGTTGACGTCGTGGACGGCCAGTTCGAGCCCGGCGAGGAGATGGTGACCGGCTTCGGTCCAGCCGGGTCGGGTGAGGGGCGCGAGGGCGCCGATACGGATGGCTCCGGGTTTCGTGTTCATGCGCCGGCCCACTCCAGGCGGCACCGGGCCGGCTCCACCGGCACCCGCCACATCACCTCGTACCGCCCCGGCGGACACGCCTCACTGATCATGACCGTCATTGCATCCGCCCTCGTCGCCCCCGGGCAAGCGAATTCCGGGGTCCGGCCGGTACGTACGATGATCGGCGGACGATCCCGGTACACACGGTCCGAAAGGCGGAGGGCGATGGAGAACGCTGACGTCAGGGTGCTCGACGACCCGGTGGGGGAATCGCTGCGCGGACGGCACGCGCACCTCGCGCGCCGGGTCGGCGGAGCGGCCACGTACCTCGCGGACGTGGCGACGTTCTCGGCGGTGCCCCTCGCGCCGGACCCATCGGACTGGGCCGATCTCGCGGAACTCCTCGGACCGGACGGCTTCGCGGACATGTTCAGCTCGCCGGCCGAGCCGCCGTCCGGGTGGGCGCCGGTGTTCGTCCTCGAAGGCCGCCAGTTGGTGTGGGCCGGGGCGAGGCGCCCCGAACAGGCGCCCGGAATCGTGGAGTTGGGCCCGGACGACATACCCGAGATGCTCGACCTAGTCGAGCGAACCCGCCCGGGACCATTCTGGAAACGCACAGTCGAACTCGGCACCTACCTCGGCATCCGGGCCGACGGCAAGCTGATCGCAATGGCAGGCGAACGCCTCCACCCCCCGGGCTGGACCGAAATCAGCGCAGTCTGCACAGACCCCGCCTCCCGCGGCCAGGGCCACGCCGCACGCCTCGTCGACGCCCTGTCCACCCGCATCCTCGCCCGCGGCGAACTCCCGTTCCTCCACGTAGCCGAAACGAACACCGCAGCCCGCACCCTGTACGAACGCCTGGGTTTCACCACCCGCAAGCAGGTGACGTTCCAGGGCTTCCGCACACCCTGACCCCCGAGGCGGCCCGAATAGCAGCAGCCCGGCCTCCGTGCACGGCGTCGCCCACCGGCTCCCGGCGCGGAACTACACAGACGCCGTCTTCTTCCGTGCCCGGTACGCCGCTGCCTTGATCTTGTTGCCGCAGGACTCCATCCCGCACCACTGCCGCCGGGTCCCCCGCGAGCGGTCGATGTAGGTGCGGGTGCACTCGGGGTTTCCGCACTCCTTGAGGAGGGGTACGTCGGGGCCGCTGAGGAGTTCGACGGCCCGTCGCGCGACCGACGAGAGTGCCTCTTCGGGCGTGGCCTGTGTCCAGCGGCCGGAGGGGGTCAGCTGGGGTACGGCCGACGGTTTGCGGGCCGCGTTGTTGACGACTGTCAGGGCCGCGCCGTCGTACGTCTCGCCGAGCCGGCGTGTGGTCACCAGCCGGTAGATCGCCTCCCGGACGGCCTTGGCGTCCTCGACGTCGCTGTCCTGGGCCGGGGAGACCGCGTCGACGATGCCGGACTCGACGTACCAGGCGGTCAGGCGGTCGGGGTTCACGAACATCTCGAAGCGGGCGGAGCGGCGGGCCCGGAGGGTGGCGGCGAAGTCGAGCGCCGGGTCGCCGCAGACGAAGACGTGGTCGAGGTTCACATCACCATTCTGTAGGGTGACGGTCACCGAGGCAAGGCTCAGAGCCCCAGGTCGAGCGCGAGGCAGGCGAGGGTGCGCCGGGTGACGTCCGCGTCGTAGTCGAAGCGTGCCGCGTCCTGCGGAGTCGCGGGCCTCTCCTCGACCAGTTCGTCGTACCGGACGCGCTCGGGCAGCTTGCCGAACCTGGCCCGGCGGATCGTGGCGGCGGTGTCTTCCATGGTCGTTGCTCCTTTGTGCGTCACTGGTTCGACTGGAGACGGTCGGCGTCGACGACGGCCTGCGCGAAGGCGGCGGGCGCCTCCTGGGGGACGTTGTGGCCGATGCCCGTCAGGGTGCGGTGCTCGTAGGGGCCGGTGAACCGGTCGCGGTACGTCGTGCCGCCGCCCGGCGCGGTGAACGGGTCGCGGTCGGGGTCGAGGGTGATGGTCGGGACGCCGATCGTGGGGCGCGCGGCGAGGCGCTTCTCCAGGGCGTCGTAGCGGCGTTCGCCGTCCGCGAGGCTCAGGCGCCAGCGGTAGTTGTGCAGGACGATCGCCGGGTAGTCGGGGTTGTCGAAGGCCGCGGCGGCGCGGTCGAAGGTGGCGTCGTCGAAGGACCAGGTCGGGGAGGCGGTCTCCCAGACCAGGCGGGCCAGGTCGCGGCGCAGGTCCCTGGTCTCCAGGGCGGCCTTGCCGCGCTCGGTGGCGAAGTAGTACTGGTACCACCAGGCGTGTTCGGCCGTCGCGGACAGCGGCTTGAGGTTGGCCTCGCGGTTGGTGACGAGGTAGCCGCTCACGGAGACGAGGGCCTTGCAGCGCTCGGGCCACAGCGCGGCGACGATGTCCGCGGTCCGCGATCCCCAGTCGAAGCCGGCGAGCACGGCCCGCTCGATCTTCAGCGCGTCCATCAGGGCGAGGACGTCGAGGGCGATCACGGACTGCTGGGCGTTGCGGACGGTCCGGTCGGACAGGAAGCGGGTCGTGCCGTGGCCGCGCAGGTACGGGACGATCACGCGGTAGCCCCGGGCCGCGAGCAGCGGGGCGGCGTCGGCGTAGCTGTGGATGTCGTAGGGCCAGCCGTGCAGGCAGATCACGACGGGGCCGTGCGCGGGGCCGAGTTCGGCGTAGCCGACGTCCAGGAGACCGGCGCGCACCTGCTTGACCTGCGAGAAGTCGGAGGATGCGGCCGACGCCGTACGGATGCCGCCGAGCGAGACGGCCGCGACGCCCGTGCCCATCGCCTTGGTGAAGGTGCGCCTGCCGATCATGTGGAGTTCCCTTTCGCGGGGTGCCGAGTGAGGCTGACATGCCTATCGTCACCGCTTTAACCGGTGACGTCAACCGGGCAGCGCGCATCCATCGAGCGATGTGACGCAAAAAGAGCGGCACGGCGAGAAATCGCCGTGCCGCCTCAGACCGGTGACGCGCAGGTCACTCCGTCGAGAAGTCCTCGATGCCGACGATGTCGGCCTCCCAGTCCAGGAGTTCCGCGAGGGTGTCATCGCCGGGCCGTGTCTTGCCGACCGGGCGCCCGTTCGCGTCGGTCGCGTTGTACGTGCCCCGCGACATGGCGCCGCTGGCGACGATGTTGTGCTCCACGCGCGGGCGGCGCAGCGCCTCGTACCGGTCGAGCGCCGTCTCGGTGTCCGGCAGGTCGCGCAGGCACTTCGCGAGGACGACGGCGTCCTCCAGCGCCATCGAGGCGCCCTGCCCGGTCGCGGGGGACGCCGCGTGGGCCGCGTCGCCGAGGACCAGGGTCCGGCCGGAGCGCCACGGCATGCCGACCGGGAGTTCCGTCGCGTTGGTGACCATGAGCTGGTCGGGGGTCGCGGCGACCAGACCGGCGGCCGGGGTGTCGTCCTCGCGCAGGAGCGGTACGAGCAGCTCGCGCCAGCCCTCCGGGGTTCCCTCCTCGATCCGCTCGGCGGTCAGCGGGTCGCCGCCGACCCGGGCGAACCAGTACGTCTCGCCGTCCGGCGAACACGCGAACCCGAACGCCGCCGCGCTGCCCCGGACCATGGTGAAGCAGTCGGTCTCGGCGGCGGGTCCGGCGTCGGTGGTGTAGCCGTAGAAGACGTACTGGCCCGCGTACGCCGGCTGGACGTCGGGCGCGACCGCCTGCCGGACCACCGAGTTGAGGCCGTCGGCGCCGAGGAGGAGATCGCCGGTGACCGCGGTGCCGTCGGCGAAGTGGGCGGTGACGGCGCCGGGTTGGTCCTCGACGTGCGTGAGGCGGGCGCCGTACCGGATCGGGATGCCGCGCCGTGCGACCTCCTTCTGGAGCGCCACCGCGAACTCCCCGCGCCGCAGGCAGCGGAAGGTCAGCGCCGGGTCCGCCGCCTCGCCCATCGGCGCGTGCGCCGCCTCGGCGCCCGTGCTCTCCAGCAGGCGGATCGACCTCAGCGGGAACCCGATCGCGGTGACGGCCTCCGTCGCGCCGATCTCCCGGAGCGCGCGCATCCCGTTGCTGGCGAGCGTGAGGAACGCCCCGATGTCCTCCGCCGCGTCCGGATGCGCCTCGAACACCTCGACGTCCAGCCCCGCCCTGTCCAGAGCCAACGCCGCCGCCGCGCCCGCAATCCCGCCACCGACGACCAGTACTCGCGCCACCGCTCCACCTTCCGCTCGGCCGAGGGGTGAAATGCCCCTGTTCACCGATGATTTCACGGGGCCTACGACACGTACCCCAACTCCCGCAGCGCCCCCCGCAGTCGGTCCGCCGCCTCGTCCAGTTTCGTCTCGTCCTTCTCGATCTCGGCCTTGGAGAAGTCGAAGTCGCCCATCTCCCAGACGGGTGCGACGTGGATGTGCAGGTGGGGGACCTCGAAGCCGGCGACGATCAGGGCGGCGCGGGGGGCGTCCCAGGCGTGCTGGGCGGCTCGGCCGATCTTCTGGGCCACGGACACGCAGTGCGCGAGGAGTTCGGCGTCCGCGTCGGTCCAGCGGTCGACCTCCTCGCGGGGGACGACGAGGGTGTGGCCGGGGGTGAGG
>NZ_LIRL01000009.1 GCF_001419795.1 Streptomyces niveiscabiei | reverse complement strand
GGCCGGGAGCGGTTGAGGTAGGCCCGCTCGTACGGGTCGGGGACGAGGTCGGTGATATCGGCGGGGTCGAGGAAGGCGGCCACGGCGCCAGCCCGCTGCCAGGGGGTCTCGGCCTCGCGGAGCAGGAAGCCGAGGTGGCGGCCCCGCCAGTTGCGGGCCCTGCGGTCGAGGCCGTCGGCGAGTCGGGCGCGCAGTTTTTCGGGTGTCCGGCCGCTGAGCATGGGCGCGTTGGCCGGGTCGTCGGCGAACTGCCTGAGTTCTTCGGCGAGGTAGAGCCAGACGACGGCCCGGTACCGGTTGAGGTAGAACCGCACCGGCGCGACGAGCCCGAGCCGCGCGAGGCGGGAGAAGCGGGCGGGTGAGATCTTCAGGATGCCGGCCGCCTCGGCGGTGCCGACGGTGCGCACCTCTTCGAGGAAGGACTCCGGGAAGTCCGGCTGGGCGCGCAGCCGTTCGATCTCCGCGTACGGGATCCGACGGCCGCCGCCTCCCTCGTCCGGTACGGTCCGGACCCGGCCGAGGTGGACGGCGAAGTCGAACTCGCCGCGCTTGACGCCCAGTTCTTTCGCCGCGCGGCTCGGTGTGCAGGTGAGCGGGCGTGGTCGGGCGGTGGTGTGCTGAGACATGCTTGGTCTCCCCCGTGGTCTGTCGGGCTCCGCGCCGTTCGCGGTGCCCTCGGGAAAAACCGTAGCCGTTTTGCCGGATCTGCCGACAAGCCTGTGGATAACTTCCTGAACGCCCGATAATGTGCAGGTCAGCGCTCTGTGAGGGGAGTTCGTTCGGGTTGGCGGACGTCCATCGTGAGGTGTTCGCCGACGCGGCTGACGAGGAGGGTCATCTCGTAGGCGACCTGGCCCATGTCGGCTTCGGCGGCGGTGAGGACGCACAGGCAGCTGCCGGTTCCGGCGGCGGTGACGAAGAGGAGGGCGTCGTCGAACTCGACCATGGTCTGCCGGACCTGGCCTGCGCCGAAGTGGCGTCCTGAGCCCTTGGCGAGGCTGTGCAGGCCGGAGGAGACGGCGGCGAGGTGTTCGGCGTCCTCGCGGCGCAGTCCGGTGCTGGCGCCGGCCACCAGTCCGTCGGTCGTGAGGACGAGTGCGTGCCGTACGTGTTCGACGCGTTCGGTCAGGTCGTCCAGCAGCCAGTCGAGTCCCTGGTTCTGCCCCATGCTTCGCTCTCCCCGCGTACATCTCCCCGTTGGGTCCCGCCCGTGCGAGGACTTGTCCGCCACCCTTCCGCAGTTTCGGGGGCCCGAGCAAGGAGGATGGCGGCATGGCGAAGAAGATGACCGACGAGGAATGGCGGGCGTTCGTCTCGGACGGCACCCGTACCGCGAAGCTGTCCACGGTCCGGGCCGACGGGAGTCCGCACGTGGCCCCGATCTGGTTCGTGCTGGACGGGGACGATCTGGTGTTCAACACCGGCAAGGAGACCGTGAAGGGCCGCAATCTGGCGCGGGACGGCCGTGTCGCGCTGTGCGTCGACGACGACCGTCCCCCGTTCGACTACGTGATCCTCCAGGGCCGCGCGACGATCTCGGAGGATCTCGCCGAGGTCCGGCACTGGGCGGCCAGGATCGGCGCCCGCTACATGGGCGAGGACCGCGCCGAGGAGTTCGGCGCCCGCAACGGCGTACCGGGCGAGCTGCTGGTGCGGGTCGCCGTGGAGAAGGTGCTGGCGCAGAAAGCGGTGGCCGACTAGCCGCTCAGCCCACCGAGTCGAGGAGGCGGGCCGTGTGCATGCGGCCCGCGTACTCGACGAGGCGGATGAGGACCTCCTTGCCGGAGTCGCGGTCGCGCGCGTCGCACAGGACGACGGGGGTGCCCTGGTCGAGGTCGAGGGCCCGGGACACGTCGGGGGCGGCGTACGCGCGTGCGCCGGTGAAGCAGTTCACGGCGACGACGAACGGGATGTGCCGGTGCTCGAAGTAGTCGACGGCCGGGAAGCAGTCCTCCAGGCGCCGGGTGTCGGCGAGGACGACGGCGCCGAGGGCGCCTTGGGAGAGTTCGTCCCACAGGAACCAGAAGCGGTCCTGGCCGGGGGTGCCGAACAGGTAGAGGGACAGTCCGGAGCGGATGGTGATCCGGCCGAAGTCCATGGCGACGGTCGTGGTGACCTTCTGGTCGACGCCGTCGGTGTCGTCGACGGCCTGTCCGGCTTCGCTGAGCAGTTCCTCGGTGCGCAGCGGCTTGATCTCGCTGACCGCGCCCACCAGGGTCGTCTTGCCCACGCCGAACCCGCCGGCGACCAGAATCTTCAGCGCCAGCGGTGCCGTCTCGCCGGTGGCGTCGGGGTGCTCGGAGGCCATGGATCACTTCTCTCGGGGATTCCGGCGTGCGGAGGTGTCGTCCGGGGGCAGCAGGATGGCGACCGCGGTCCTTCGGCGGGAGGTTCGATCGCCATCCGTCTTTCGTGACCGTTCTTGTTCGTTTCGAGGTCCTGAGGGGCGCGAGATGCGTACGTATACGCGCGCCTGGTGACAGGTGTTCATCTACAGGGCCCGCAGCCCTTCGATGACCTCCCGCAGGATCCGTTCGTCGGGCAGGTGGGCGGGCGGTACCGGGCGGCTGACGGTGACGCGGCCCGTCTCCAGCAGGTCCCCGAGGAGGACCCGGACCACCCCGACGGGCAGGTCGGTCCCGGCGGACAGCTCCGCGACGGACTGCGTCTCGATGCGGCACAGGTCGATCAGGGCGCGGTGTTCGGGGCCGAGCGCGTGGTCGTCGTCGGCGCCGGGCGCGCCCGGGTCGAGGGTGACGAGGGCGATGAGGTCGAAGCGGACCCCGGTGGGCCCCGGCTTGGTGCGTCCGCCGGTCATGGCGTACGGCCGTACGAGGGGTCCGGCGTCGTTGTCGTACCACTGGGCGCTGGGCGGCTGGTCGTTCATCGGTGCCTCATCCGGCGGCGGGCGGGCGCGCGGTGACGCGGGGCGGGGTGTGGAGGTGTTCGCCGACGCGTTTGACGAGGCGGGCCATCTCGTAGGCGACGAGGCCGATGTCGGCGGTGGCGGCGGTCAGGACGGCGAGGCAGGAGCCGTCCCCGGCGGCGGCGACGAACAGGAAGCCGTCGTCCATCTCGACCATGGTCTGGCGCACCCCTCCGGCGCCGAAGTGCCGTCCCGCGCCCTTGGCGAGGCTGTGGAAGCCGGAGGAGACGGCGGCGAGGTGTTCGGCGTCCTCGCGGCCGAGGTCCGTGGAGGCGCCCACGGCGAGGCCGTCGTTGGACAGCACGACCGCGTGCCGTACCTCGCCGACGCGCATCACCAGGTCGTCCAGCAGCCAGTCGAGTTCCCCCGACCGCTGGGACGGCCTCGTGCCGGGGTCCTGGATCATGCGGGGTCTCCTTCGCTGCCGGTTCGCGGCCCGGCCGCGCGGCCGGGCTGTCTGCCGCCGCCGCGGGCCCAGCCCGCGCGGTAGGCGGCCATGCGGTCGCGGACGACCTCGGGGGTGCGTCCGTCGTCGCGGGTGCCGTGCGGCCGCTGCGGTTCCTCCGCGCGCGGGCCGCGCAGTTGGGGGACGAGGCTCGCCTGGCGCACGCGGCGCGGGAGGTCGTCGTCGGGTGCCGCCGGGGGTTCGGCGTCGTCCGGGGGGCGGTGCAGGCGCAGGGG
>NZ_LIRL01000899.1 GCF_001419795.1 Streptomyces niveiscabiei | reverse complement strand
GTATAAGGGACAGGGGCGGGACCGTGCGGCGTCCGCATGCCGCGCGGCGGCGGGGGCGGCGGATCACGACCCTGCTGCTGGGGTTCTTCGCCGCGACGGTCCTCGTGCTGGCCGGTGTCGGGCTCGGCACGGTCGGGGCGACGGTGATCGGCATGAGCAAGCTGGCCGAGATGCAGAAACTGGCGGCCCGCGCGCCCGCGGGGACGAAGGCCGCTCCCGGCACGCCCGCGCCGGTGGCGCCCTCCCCGGCCCCGGCCCGCTCGGCACCGCCCGCGCGTGCGGCGCTCGGCGTGGAGGCGGTCGACGCGGAGAAGGCGGGCGCCGCGATCGTCGCCGTCCACGTCCCCGGCCCCGGCTACACGGCGGGGCTCGTGCGCGGGGACGTGCTGCTGACGTTCGGCACGACCCGGATCGACTCGGCGGCCGACCTCGTACGCGCGGTGGGCGGGGCGGAGCCGGGCGAGGAGGTCAAGCTGACGGTGCTGCACCGGGGCGGGGGGTACCAGCAGCTGACGGTCGTGCCCGGGGTGGTGGTGTGAGCCCGTTCCCGCCGGACGAGTCGGTCGCGGCAGTAATAGTGGATGATCAGCGGACAAGTCGTAGGGGGCTGTGGAAAACTTCCGCTGCCGTGCTCCGGGATACGCGACGATGGGCCGTAGCCGCGCAGCACCCCGTACCTGGTGCGACGGGTGGCGAACCGGCTCGCGCGGCCCCTGCCGCACGGGCAGGATGCTGCCCGTAGCCCCTGACCCGCCCGGAGGCCCGGATGACCGCCACCGCACCCTTCACCGCCGAGGACTACCGCGCCCGCATGGAGCGTGCGGCCCGCTCCGCCGCCGACGCAGGACTCGCGGGCCTCCTCGTCGCCCCCGGCCCCGACCTCGTCTGGCTCACCGGCTACGCCCCCACCGCCGAGACGGAGCGGCTCACCCTGCTGGTCCTCGCGCCGGGACAGGACCCCGTCCTCGTCGTCCCCGCGCTGGAGGCGCCCGACGCCGCGCACGCGCCCGGCGCGCCCGCGCTGACCTTCCGGGACTGGACCGACGGCAAGGACCCGTACGCCGCGACGGCCGCCCTCCTCGACCCGCGCGGACGCTTCGGGGTCAGCGACAACGCGTGGGCCCTGCACCTGCTGGCCCTCCAGAAGGCGCTGCCCGGCACGGCGTACGCGGCCCTCACGGAGGCACTGCCGATGCTGAGGGCCGTCAAGGACGCGGCCGAACTGGAGCTGATGGCGGCGGCCGGCGCCGCGGCCGACGCGGCGTTCGAGGGCATCCGCGCGGTGCGCTTCGCCGGGCGCAGGGAGTCCGAGGTGGGCGCCGACCTCGCGCGCCTGCTGCGCGAACACGGCCACCAGCAGGTCGACTTCACGATCGTCGGCTCCGGCCCGAACGGCGCCAACCCGCACCACGAGATGGGCGAGCGGGTCATCGAGGACGGCGACATGGTCGTCCTGGACTTCGGCGGCCTCAAGGACGGCTACGGCTCCGACACGACCCGGACCGTGCACGTCGGCGAGCCCACCGACGAGGAACGCCGGGTCCACGACGTCGTGCGCGAGGCGCAGGAGGCCGGGTTCCGCGCGGTGCGCCCCGGCGCCGCCTGCCAGGACGTCGACCGGGCCGCCCGCGCGGTGATCGCCGACGCCGGGTACGGCGAGTACTTCATCCACCGCACCGGGCACGGCATCGGGGTCACGACCCACGAGCCGCCGTACATGATCGAGGGCGAGCGGCAGGCCCTCGTGCCCGGGATGTGCTTCTCCGTGGAGCCCGGGATCTACCTGCCGGGGCGGTTCGGGGTGCGGATCGAGGACATCGTGACGGTCACCGAGGACGGCGGGCGCCGGCTGAACCGCACCGCGCGCGAGATGGTCATAGTGCACTGAGCCCCCCAAGGAGCCCCTCCCCACCTCACCGACCTGTGACGGCGCGACCATGACCCAGGCACCCACCCCCACCGCGGACACCGTCCGCCGACTGGCCCACAGCCTCCTCAAGAACGGCGACCCCGGCGTCCGCCCGGTCACCGAGGGCGAGGGGCACTCCACATGGTGGGTCGGCACCCGCCACGTCCTGCGCCTCGCGCCCGACCGGGACGCCGCCGTCCGCCAGCGCCGCGAACTGCGCCTGCGCGACGCCGTCCGCCCGCACGTGCCGGTCGCCGTGCCGACCAGCGTCGCGCACGGCGAGTGGGCGCCCGGCCTGACGTACACCCTCGACACGCTGGTGCCCGGCGGCACCGCCGAGGAGCACGACGTGTCGGCCGTCGGCGAGGCCGACCTCGCCGGGCTGCTCGGCGGACTGCGCGAGGTCACGGCCCGGCACGCCGAGTCGCTCGGTGTGCCGCGCGCCGCCCCGCGCTCCCTGGAGGCGCTGCGCCGGATGGCCGTCCAGGCCGCCGAACGGCTCACGAAGGCCGACGAGTTCGACGCCGACCGGCTGGCCCAGCTCACCCCGCCCGGCGCGGCGCAGCTCGCCTCGCAGCCCGGGACCGCCGTCCTCGTCCACCACCGGCTGCGCGGCGAGCACCTCGTGGTGAGCGCCGAGGGGCGGGTGCGCGGCGTCCTCGACTGGACCGCCGCCGTCCTCGGCGACCCCGCCGAGGACATCGCGGGCCTCGTCCTCGCCGTCGGCTCCGGCGCGGCCGTCCGCGCGGCCACCCTCGCCGGCTACGGCCCCCGCCCCTGCCTGCGCGGCCTGTGGCTGGCCCGCTGCGAGAGCGTCGTCCAGCTCGCCGACCGCCTCGACGGCCCCGCGACGGCCCTCCCGCTCGCGCGCACGCGCCTGAAGCGGGCGTGGGAGGCGATCCTGCTGGAGAGGGTGACGGACCTTCGGGAGGACGACGAGTAGCCCGGTCCGCGGACGCCCCTCAGTCCTGCTCCAGGACCGCACACGCCTCTCCGGGCATCCGGAGCACCCCGTCGGCCCCCGGGGGCTCCACGGGCTGCCAGGCGGCCAGCACGCGGGCCGGGCGGGGGCCCAGGGGGACGTCCGCCGGGGTCGCGGAGAGGTTGACCGCCACGCGGAGGTCGCCCCGGCGGAACGCCAGCCAGCGGGCGCCCTCGTCGTAGGCCACGCGCAGGTCCGCGAGGTCGGGGTCCGTGAGGTCCGGGTGGGCGTGGCGCAGGGCGATCAGCGCGCGGTACCAGGCCAGTACGCGCGCGTGGGGTTCGCGTTCCGCCTCCGCCCAGTCCAGGCAGGAGCGGTCCCGGGTGGCCGGGGACTGCGGGTCGGGGACGTCCTCCTCGGCCCAGCCGTGCGCCGCGAACTCCCGCCGCCTGCCCCGCCGTACGGCCTCCGCGAGGTCCGGGTCGGTGTGGTCGGTGAAGAACTGCCAGGGCGTCGAGGCGGCCCACTCCTCGCCCATGAACAGCATCGGCGTGAACGGCCCCGTGAGGGTCAGCGCCGCCGCGCACGCGAGGAGTCCCGGCGGCAGGGACGCCGAAAGGCGGTCCCCCTGCGCGCGGTTGCCGATCTGGTCGTGGGTCTGGCTGTAGCCCAGCAGCCGGTGCGCGGCCGTCCGGGACCGGTCCAGGGGACGCCCGTGCCGGCGGCCCCGGAACGACGAGTACGTCCCGTCGTGGAAGAAACCGTCCGTCAGGGTCTTGGCCACGGCCGCCAGCGGGGCGCGCGCGAAATCGGCGTAGTACCCCTGCGACTCGCCCGTCAGCGCGCAGTGCAGCGCGTGGTGGAAGTCGTCGTTCCACTGCGCGTGCAGCCCGAGCCCGCCGCGCTCGCGCGGGGAGATCACCCGGGGGTCGTTCAGATCGGACTCGGCGATCAGGAACAGCGGTCGGCCGGTCTCGTCGGCGAGCGCGTCCACGGCCGCCGACAGCTCCTCCAGGAACGGGTACGCGCGCGTGTCCCGCAGCGCGTGCACCGCGTCCAGCCGCAGCCCGTCCAGCCGGAAGTCCCGCAGCCACGCCAGCGCGCTGCCCAGCAGAAACGATCTGACCTCGTCGGACCCGGCCGCGTCCAGGTTCACGGCGGCACCCCAGGGCGTGTGGTGCGTGTCCGTGAAGTACGGACCGAACGCGGGCAGGTGGTTCCCCGAGGGCCCCAGGTGGTTGTGCACGACGTCCAGGACCACCCCGAGGCCGAGACCGTGCGCCCGGTCCACGAACCGCCTGAGGGCCTCAGGGCCGCCGTACGGCTCGTGCACGGCCCACAGGGACACGCCCTCGTACCCCCAGCCGTTCGTGCCGGGAAACGGGCACAGGGGCATCAGCTCGACGTGCGTGACGCCCAGCGCGGCGAGGTGGCCGAGACGGTCCGCCGCCGCGTCCAACGTGCCCTCGGGGGTGTACGTGCCGACGTGCAGCTCGTACAGCACCGCCCCCTGCAACGGGCGCCCCGCCCACGGCACGCGCCACGCGTACGCGCCCTGGTCGACGACCGCGCTCAGCCCGTCGGGGCCGTCCGGCTGGCGGCGCGAGCGCGGGTCGGGCAGCACGGGACCGTCGTCCACCGCGAAGCCGTACCGCGTGCCGTCGGACGCCTCCGCCTCGCCCGTCCACCAGCCCGCGCGCCGCGGATCGCGCTCCAGCGCGCGCGTGATGCCGTCGCCGTGGAGCGTCACACGGCCCGCCTGCGGTGCCCACACCTCGAACTGCACGGACGGTTCCCCTTCGTCGGTGGCCCGTCCATCGTGGGCCATGAACGGCCGGTCCGCCCCGCGAACACCGCCACCAGGGCCCGAACCCGTCAAGTACGCGCGCGGGAGGAGCCGTTGTCCCCGCCTCCCCACCTGCGCGCGCGGGGTGTCGTTCTCCGGTTTTCTGGACACCCGGGGACTACTGAAAGACAATCACCAGCGTGACGTCGTCCTTCGAGTTCAACACGTACCCCGCGCGGCTCTCCGACGGGGAGCGCGACAAGGCGCTGAAGGTGCTGCGGGACGGCGTCGCCATGGGGCGCCTGTCCCACGACACGTTCATCCGCCGCATGGAACTCGCGCTCGCCGCGCGCCGCTCCGACGAACTCGCCGCCCTCACCGCCGACCTGCCCCGCGAGAAGCGGCTGTCGCGCCTGGTGTTCGGCAGCGTCGAGGCGGTCTCCGGGTTCACGGTCCGGCTGCGCAACGCCTGGCGCGCCGAGCGGCTCCCCAAGCTCCTGCTGCCCGTCCCCGGCGCCGGACACCCCCTGCGGATCGGCCGCGACCCGGCCAACGGGCTGCGCCTGACCCACGAGACGGTCTCGCGCGTGCATGCCGAACTGAGCCACCAGGGCGGCATGTGGGTGCTGCGCGACCTCGGCTCCACCAACGGGACCACCGTCAACGGCCGGCGCGTCATCGGCGCCGCGATCGTCCGGGAGGGCGACCAGATCTCCTTCGGGCGCGTCGAGTACCGCCTCGCGGCGGACTGACGTTCGCCGCACGTTCGGGTGACCCGGGTGGGGTGAGGCGCCGCCGGTGCCGATGCGTACGGCATGACACGTTTCCTCGTTCTCGCCGCCGCCCTGGCCCTCACGGCCCTCACCGCGCCCGCGACAGCCGCCCAGAGCGCGCTGCCGGGCAACTGGCTCCAGATCAGCGTCACCAAGGGCGACGGCCACTCCAGCGACACGCGCGGCACCCTCCTGCTGTGCAACGACGTCCCCCAGGGGCACGCGCACGCCGCCGAGGCCTGCGCACAGCTGCGGGCGGCCCGCGGCGACATCCGGGCCGTCCCGCCGCAGGAGATCTTCTGCACCCTCGAATACGCCCCCGTCACCGCCTCCGCGCGCGGGCAGTGGAACGGACGGCCCGTGCAGTACCGGGAGACGTTCGGCAACAAGTGCGAGATGACCGCGAAGACCGGAGCCGTGTTCGCCCTGGACGACTGACGCTCCTAAGCCGCTCTCCCGCGCGCGTGCAGCGCCGCCGCCACCACCGTGCGGGACTGGTGCTCCACCTGGTGGGGGAGCGGCACCCAGCGCGCGTGGAAGTGGTCCGCGAACGAGGCGCTCCACACGCGCACCAGATGTTCGAGACGGGGCACCGCCCGGTCGTCGTGCTCGCGCAGCACCCGCAGGAGCATCGCCGCCGCCCGCAACGGCAGCCGCCGGGCGAACGCGTCGACACTGCTGACGTACGCGCGCGAGGTGTCCGCCGGGCGCGTGTGGGCCCAGTCCGAGGCCAGCCCCGGCACCAGGTCCAGACCCCAGCGCGCGGCCCGCAGCAAGGGCCCCTCCGGGCCGTACAGGCGCGGCAGCGCCTCCCGGTGGACCTCCTCGACCATCCGCGCGTCGTCCAGCAGCCTGCGCGACAGGTGCCTGAGGGCCGCCGGAGGGTCCGGGTGGGGCGCGCGGTCGTCCACCAGGTCGCTCGCCCACATCGGGACCTCCACGACCGCCGTGAGGCCGCCGTAGCGGTGCGTGCGGTACCAGGTGCTGTTGCGCGCGTCGTCCGGCATGCTCGGGTACGCCGCGCCCGCGCCGGGACCCGGCATCACGTGCACGCCGGGCCCCGACACCGGCCAGCCCGCCGCGTCCGACGCGCCCGTCTCCACCGGGATCCGCAGCCGCGCCGCCGACCGCGCGAACGGCGCCGCGAGCCCCGGGATGTCCCGGGTCAGCTGCACCCAGCTGCCGCCCAGGTCGGTGCCGTGCAGCGACACCTGGAGGTAGGGCCGCAGCTCGTCGATCACACCGGTCAGCGCGCGCGTCTCGGGCGGCAGCCGGTCCGGCGGGAGCGCGGCCGGCGACCACTCCGGCTGCTCGGGGCCGGCCGGCCGGTAGAAGCCCAGGTGGTAGTCCAGCAGGCTGCGCGGCGCTGGCGTGCTGTGCAGGCTCGCGCCGTCCGGGTCCGCGCACACCAGGAAGTGCCACGACCGCCCGGCACGCAACCCCCGCTCCCGCAGCACCCGTTCGGCCAGCGACAGCAGCGTGGGCCCGCCCGTCGGCTCGTTCGCGTGCGCCCCCGCCACCACCAGCACCGCCCGGCGCGCGTGCCCGACGGACAGCAGGTGCAGCGGCCGTCCCGCGCGCGAGACCCCCACCTGCCGCATCCCGCACAACCCGGGCCGCCGCACGGCCAACGAGCGCGCGGACGAGGTCAGTTCGGCCAACGTCGGATAGCGCGGCTCCGGCAAGACTCACCCCCGTCACAGGTCCTGCTCCGCCCTCCCACTACCCCACGCCCGCCAGACGCTGTCAAGCACGACGGAGGCCGGTGGTACGGGAGAGCAGCCGAGAGCACCTCGGTGGATGTACGGCGTCGGCGCGCACGCCGGGCGCGCGGTACGAGGCGTACGCGGGCGCGTGACCAGCCGAGCGCGCCGGACCGGACCCGGGTCACGCCCCGCC
>NZ_LIRL01000898.1 GCF_001419795.1 Streptomyces niveiscabiei | reverse complement strand
ATCTGGGGGTGGTTTCAGGGCAGGATTGGGTTGAGCCGTTCAAGACCGTTGCCGCGCTTGACGCGTTTGCGGATCGGATCAGGAATGTTGCGCTCTGTAACGGCGCTGTGTTGGTGGGGACGGGGCATCCGGGGCGGTTAGGGGGGTTTTACCGGGGGATCGTGGACGCTTTGTCGACGGCGGGATGTGAAGTGCTCACACCTGCGAAGGGTCTCTCTGTCGACATAACGACCCGGTTCGGTCTACGTACGCACATCCTTCAGTACGTACGGGGAGTCGGCCGGCTCCTCGAACCGGGCGTCGAACGCGCCGGTCGCGCGACCGGCGTACACACGCATTCCCCGCTGCCGGTTCGGCTCGCGCTGGAGGCTCTCGCGGCGTCCGGCGGGCGGCTGCCGGACCTGGTCATCGGGGACCACGGCTGGGTCTGCGGAGCAGGTCAGCTGGGGTTTGAGGCCATTGGGCTGGCCGATGCCGATGACCCCGCGGTGTTCGTGGGGCAGGCCGAGGGGATCGTGTCCGTCGCCGTTCCGGTTGATGACGGCGTGCGGTCCGATTACTACTTGCCGCTTACCCGCTACGTACTCAATCGAGCGTGTCTGTCACAGTAGGACTGCCTTGGGGTGCACCTCTTCCCCACTCGCATCACCCGCCCCTACATTGGGGAGTGAGCACGCAACGACGAAGAGTCACCGGAAGGGGAAGCCGGTGGCCGTCGAGTGCGGAAGGTTCAGGTGTTGTCATGGCAGCTGATCGGCCTCTCAACGAGGTTGTGTTCCTTACCGTGGCTGAAGTCGCCGCGGTGATGCGCGTTTCGAAGATGACCGTGTACCGCCTGGTGCACAGCGGTCATCTGCCCGCGATCCGGGTGGGGCGGTCCTTCCGCGTCCCCGAACAAGCGGTGCACGAGTACCTCCGCGAGAGTTATGTGGGGGTGGAAACCGCCTGACGGCTGACCTGGGGGGGATCAGTACAGGGCACTTCCGATCTCCCCCGACCCCCTCGATTACGACCTCAGCGCGCGGACGGGTAGGCTGGCCCCTCGTAGGTCGTGTGGGCCCCGGCGCCCAGCACCGAGTGATGAGAAGTGAGCGAGGGTAAGTCGTGGGCTCTGTCATTAAGAAGCGGCGTAAGCGGATGGCGAAGAAGAAGCACCGCAAGCTGCTGAAGCGGACGCGCGTCCAGCGCCGTAACAAGAAGTAAGCCGCAGCGCTTACGAATTGAATCGGCGCGCGTCGCGTACGCGTGGTGCGGCCCCCACCGGGTATCCGGCGGGGGCCGCCCGCATATCCGGCCGTCCGGCCAGCCGTATATCCGGTCACGCTTGCCTCGGGCAGTCATCACAGCGCAACACCGAACCGCTAGGTTGGCACCCAACACCAGGCCCTGGAAGAAAGGCGCTGATCTTGGGGAAGGTCGTGCTTGTCACCGGAGTGGCCCGCAGGCTGGGGGGACGGTTCGTACGGCGGATCCAGCGCGATCCCGGCGTGGACCGGGTGATCGGGGTGGACGTCGTGCGGCCCGAGCACTCCCTCGGGGGCGCCGGCTTCGTCCAGGCGGACATCCGCCAGCCGACCATCGCCCGGGTGCTGGCGGAGAGCGGTGCCGACACGGTCGTCCACATGGATGTGACCGGCACGCCGCTCGGCAGTGGGAGCCGGATGTCGGTCAAGGAGACCAACGTCATCGGGACGATGCAGCTGCTGGGGGCCTGTCAGAAGGCGCCCGGCGTGAAGCGGCTCGTCGTGAAGTCGAGTACGAACGTGTACGGGTCCGCGCCGCGCGATCCGGCCGTGTTCACGGAGTCGACGGCCGCGAAGTCGCTGCCGAGCGGCGGGTTCGCGAAGGACGCGGTCGAGGTCGAGGGGTACGTACGGGGGTTCGCGCGGCGGCGGCCCGATGTCGCCGTGTGCGTGCTGAGGTTTGCCAATATTCTCGGGCCCGGCGCGGAGACGCCGCTCGCCTCGTACTTCGAACTGCCCGTGCTGCCCACGGTGTTCGGGTACGACCCGCGGCTCCAGTTCGTGCACGAGGACGATGTGATCGAGGTGCTGCGGATCGCGTCGCACGAGCCGGCGCGCGGGACGCTGAACAGCGGGACGTTCAACATCGCGGGGGACGGGGTGCTGCTGCTGTCGCAGTGCTCGCGGCGGCTCGGGCGGCCCACCGTGCCGCTGCTGCTGCCGGCCGTCACCTGGGCGGGGTCGCTGGTGCGCACGCTCGGGATGACCGACTTCTCGCCCGAGCAGATCCGGCTGCTGACGCACGGGCGGGTGGTGTCGACGACGCTGATGCGGGAGACGCTCGGGTTCTCGCCGGCGTACACGACCGCCGGGACCTTCGCGGACTTCGCGCGCAGCCAGGGGCCCGGGCTGCTGCCGCCGGAGTTGGTCGGTGACGCCGTCGACCGGGTCGCGGCGCTGGTCCCGCCGAAGAATCCGGCGCCGAAGAATCCGACGCCGAACTTTCCGACGCCGAGCGCGAACTGAGGAGCGTGTCCACGATGGCGGACGCCAAGGTCATCCCGTTCGACGACGACCGGTCCCGTACGGGGGCGGCGGCGCGGCCCGCGCGGCGCCGGGGCGGGCTCGGGAAGCGGGAGGCGCGCAACGGCGAGGTGACGGGCGGGACGGGTGAGGTCCAGCCTCTGCCCATCAGGGCACCGGAGCGCGATGATGTTCCGGTGACACCACAGGAGCCGCGGTCCGTCGAGCGGCGTATCGCGGGCGGGCTGTCGTTCCTGCGGCGGCGGCTGACCGGGGAGTACGAGGTCGACGACTTCGGCTTCGACGAGGAGCTCACCGACCAGGTGCTGATGTCGCTGCTGCGGCCGGTGTACGAGAAGTACTTCCGGGTCGAGGTGAAGGGCATCGAGAACATCCCCTCCGAGGGGGGTGCGCTGATCGTCGCCAACCACTCCGGGACGCTGCCCCTGGACGGGCTGATGATGCAGGTCGCCGTCCACGACAACCACCCCGCCGACCGTCATCTCCGGCTCCTCGCCGCGGACTTGGTCTTCGTCCTGCCCGTCGTCAACGAGCTCGCGCGCAAGCTCGGGCACACCCTCGCCTGCGCGGAGGACGCCGACCGCCTTCTCGGCCAGGGCGAACTGGTCGGCGTCATGCCGGAAGGCTTCAAGGGCCTCGGCAAGCCCTTCGGCGAGCGCTACAAACTCCAGCGCTTCGGCAGAGGCGGCTTCGTCTCCACAGCCCTGCGCAAGGGCGCTCCGATCATCCCGTGCTCGATCGTCGGCGCGGAGGAGATCTACCCGATGATCGGCAACGCGAAGACGCTGGCGAGGGTCCTCGGCTTCCCCTACTTCCCGATCACCCCGACGTTTCCGTGGCTCGGCCCCCTGGGCGCCGTCCCTCTGCCGACGAAGTGGACGATCCAGTTCGGCGAGCCGATCCCGACGGACGGGTATCCGCCGGAGGCCGCCGAGGATCCGATGCTGATGTTCAACCTGACGGATCAGGTGCGGGAGCAGATCCAGCACACGCTGTACAAGTTGCTGGTGCAGCGGCGGTCGGTGTTCTTCTAGGGGGGTATGGCGATGGGGCGCCCGGTGTTGAGTCGGGCGCCCCATCGTTGTGTTAGTCCGCGTCCTCGCTGTCGATGCCCAGGCCGGGGAGGAGGCCCGGGAGGAGGGGGGGGATGGTGACGTCGGGG
>NZ_LIRL01000897.1 GCF_001419795.1 Streptomyces niveiscabiei | reverse complement strand
GAAGGGGGACCGGGTGGTCGTGTGGGGGACCCGGCCGGGGATCGTGCGGGAGGCGGGCCCGGGGGCGTGAGCCTCAGCCGGTGCGGCGGATCAGCAGGACATGGTCGATGACCTCGGCCTGCTGACCGCCGGGGCCGGTCGCGATGCGCCGAGGGGCGTCGGCGCGCTCGACCGTCCAGACCGTCGGGTCGAGGGCGAGCCCGGCGGCGACCTCCTGCGGGCTCGGGTAGTGCGTGTCGGGATCCTGGTTCCACGACCACGGCGCCGCCGACCCGTGGTCGACGACCAGCAGCCGCCCGCCGGGCCGCAGCGCGTGCGCGGCCGTACGCAGCGCGCTCGCCCGGTCGAACGCGTACGGCGTCTGGAGGAACTGGGCGCTGACCAGGTCGAACTCCCCGGCGGGGAAGGACTCGCCGAGATCGTGGCGTTCGGCGCTGACGCGCTCGCCGAGTCCGCGTGCGCGCGCGAGGTCCGCGAGGCGGCCGACCGCGACCGCCGAGATGTCGACGGACGTGACCTGCCAGCCCTGCCCGGCGAGCCACAGCGCGTCGCCGCCGTCGCCGCAGCCGAGGTCGAGCGCGTCGCCGGGTCCGAGTCCCGTCGCGAACTCCGTGAGGCGGGCGTTCGGGCGGGGATCGCCGTTGGCCTCGCGGGCCGCGTAGACGCCGTCCCAGAAGGTGAACGCGTCGGTGGTGTCCATCGGGAACTCCTCGTGTCGGTGGACGGCCAGTCTCACCAGGCACCCCGCGAACAGGCACGGAAACTTGCGGGAACGGCAAAACCGGCCCCGCCGGAACGACGGAGCCGGTCAGTCGCGCAGCGCCTTACGCGGAAGCCCCGCGTGCCCGCCGCCGCAGTGCGAACACCGTCGCCACCGCGCCCGCGGCCAGCACCCCGCCCCCGAGCGCGACCGGCACCACCGGAGACGTCGTGGACGTGTCGGCGGCGACGTTCTGCGCCTTGAGGTCGGCGATGTACTGCGGCGAGGGCGCCGTACGCGCGAAGTGGCCCGGGATCGGCTTGACCGACTTCACGGAGCCGTCCGTGTTCAGCAGCACCTGCTTGTTGTTCGGGTGCCGGAAGTCGAACATCCCGGCCAGGCTGTTCGCGCGCCGGTCGAAGGAACCGTCACCGATCCGCCCGGTGCACCAGTTGTCCTCGATGAACCGGGTGATCGACGCCTGCTCGGTCGCCGTGTGGTCGATCGCGTTCACCTTGCTGTACGGGGAGACCACCAGCAGCGGCTGCCGGGTGCCGGGGCCGCAGCGGTCGGCGTACCCGTGCGCGGCGGCCGGGCCCGCCTGGCAGGCGGGGGAGTCGACGGCCTTGCCGTTCGAGCCGAGCGTCGAGTCCTTCGAGCCGTTCAGGACCTTCGAGGTGACGTGGTCGTACCAGCCGTCGGAGTCGTCGTACGCGATCACGACCGCCGTCGACTTCCACTCCGGGGACTGCTGGAGCGCGTTGATCTCCTTGACCAGGAAGTGCTGTTCGTCGACCGGGTCCGAGTAGGCGGCGTGGCCGTCCTGGTACTCGGCGGCCTTGAGGAAGCTCACCGCGGGGAGGCGGTTGGCCTTGAGGGCCGCGTCGAAGTCGGTGAGGTCGTAGTTGTGGTTCGCGCGGCCCGCGTGGCCGATCTCGGCGACGTTCTTCGGCGCGAGGTGGTGCGGGTTCGACGTCGACCTGTAGTACTGGAACGGCGAGTGGTGCGGCGAGTAGTCCACGACGGCCGCGCCGCCGACGTTGGTGTGCGTGGCGCCCGCGCACTTCGCGCGGTCGCCGCTCTTCCCGTCCCACGCGGTGCTCGGCCGGAACCCGCCCTGGAACCAACCCCAGCTCACGCCCTTGGAGTTGAGCAGGTCGCCGATGTTCCTGCCCTGCATCTGCGCGAGCGCGTCGCTGCTGGTGCGGTCCTTGTCCGAGCAGTCGTCGAACGCCGGGTCGGGGTCGTTGACGACCGTGCCGACGCCCTTCGCGTCCGGCGAGACGACGGTGTACGCGTCGGGCTTCGCCGTCCGCTTGCCGGTCTTCGGGTCGACGGAGACGACGCCGTGGGTCTGGCCGGAGACCAGGTTCAGCGCGCCGGGCGTGGACGGGCCGTACACGGAGCTGAAGGAGTGGTCGCCGAGCGCGTAGTGCTGGGCGTAGTTCCACAGCGCGGTGACGGTGTTGCCGTCGTAGTAGTCCATGACCAGGCCGGGTTCACCGAACAGGCCGGTGCACTTGTCGACCTCGGTGTTCTCGACGTACTTGTCGGCCTTGCCGCCGTTCGCCGCGTACTGCTCCGGGCCGTAGGAGTGGTTCTGGTCGCAGGTCATCGCCTGCGCGGAGGAGAGCCGCTGCGGCGCGTACAGGTTCGGATTCTTCTTCAGCAGGCCCGTGTTCGACAGGTTGTCGGCCTTCGGGGTGCGCGCGGCGGCCCGGAACGTCGTGCCGTCCGTGTTCGCGGCCTGCGGGTAGGTGCCGAAGTAGTGGTCGAACGACACGTTCTCGTCGTAGATCACCACCAGGTGCTTGATCGGCGTCCCGGTGCGCGGGGTGCCGTGGTGGCCGTGCGCGCCGGCCGCCGAGGCGGGGGCGGCTCCGCTCGCCGCGGCCAGGGCGGCGGCGCCGAGCAGGGCGCCGACGCGCGCCAGGCGCCGTACGCCGGAGGGGGTGGGTGTGCCGATCATGCGGGTCTCGCCTTCCGGGAGAACAGGGGTGTACCGACTACGGATCCTGGGTAACGCGTGCGGCCCGGCGGGGGAGAGGCGATGACGGGAGGACGAACGGCAGGTCAGGACATTCTCATGCGAACTTGAACTTTTCTTGACACCACCGGCAGCGTGACACCACCGGCATGCGGTCAGGTGAGAAGAGTCCGGCCCAGCCAGTCCGACCCGTCCCGCACCCCGGGCAGCGCGAAGAAGTACCCGCCGCCGAACGGGCTGACGTAGTCCACCAGCGGCTCCCCGGCCAGCCTCTTCTGCACCGCCTCGAACTGCCGCGCCAGATCCTGCTGGTAGCACGTGAACAGCAGCCCCATGTCCAGGTTCCCGTTGCTGTCCACGCCCCGGTCGTAGTTGTAGCCCCGCCGCAGGATGCGCTGACCGTCCGTCGCGGACGTCCGCGGGTTCGCCAGCCGGATGTGACTGTCCAGCGGGATCACCGAACCCTTCGGGTCCTGCGGGTAGTTGGGTACGTCCGTCTCGCGCCGGCCGTCGAGCGGCGCGCCCGTGTCGCGGGCCCGGCCGAACATCCGCTCCTGCTCGGTGATCGAGACGCGGTCCCAGAACTCGACGAGCATCCGGATCAGCCGGACGACCTGGTAGGTGCCGCCGACCGCCCACGCCGGTTCGCCGTCGCCCGCGCCGACCCACACCAGGCGGTCCATCTCGCGGGAGCTGCCGGTGTCCGGGTTGGCGATGCCGTCCTTGAAACCCAGGTGGTTGCGCGGGGTGCCCGAGGGGCGCGGCGGGCTGATGAAGCCGTCCATGCGCCACCGGATCTGCATCCCGCCGCGCGTGTGCCGGGCGACGTCGCGCAGGGCGTGCAGGACGGTGTCCGCGCTGCCCGCCGTGAACTGGACGCCGAGGTCGCCGTGGCACCAGTCCGGGTCCAGGTCGTCGTCCGGGAACGCGGGCATCGCGGTCAGCCGGCGCGGTCTGCGGGCCGCGAGGCCGTAGCGGTCGTCGAACAGGGACGCGCCCACGCCGACGGTGACCGTCAGACCGTCCGCCGCGACGACCGGGCCGAGGGTCCCCGAGTCGACGGGGGGAGCGGTGATGCCCGCCTCGTCCGGGCTGCCGCCGGCCGTGAGGAACCGGGCGCGGGCGGTCAACGTCCGCAGCAGGTCGGCGAGTTCGGCGCGGTTCTCGGCGGTCGCGTCGAACGACACGTACGCCGTCGCCTGCTGGGCCGGTTCGACGATCCCGGCCTGGTGCACGCCGTGGAAGGGGGCGGCGGAGGGTGCCGCCAGCGCCGTACCCCGGTCGGCGGCGACCAAGCCGGTTCCGGCGACCGCCGCCGCTCCGGCCAGGAAACCCCGGCGTCCGACTTCGCCGCTCACGCTGTCCTCCGTACGTCCGTCAGGGCGGCGACGTCCGCCAGCCGTTCGGCCAGCCCGCTCACATCCGCGTCGACCTTCTCCCGCTGGGCGCGCGTCAGCTGTCCCAGCGGCTTGCCGGCGACCCCGTCCAGCGTGTGCTGGGCGCGGTCCATCCAGGTGTCCAGTTCGGGGAGCCCCGCGTCCCGTGTCGTGAGCAGGGGCCGTAGGAACCCGAGGAGCGCCCGCGTCCCGTCGAGGTTGGCCCGCACGGTCGCCAGGTTGCTGCCGCTCCCGCGGTCCGTGCGCCCCGTCAGCTCGAACTGCACGGCGTTCTCCAGGATCTCGTGCGCCCGCAGCCCCACGTCCGCCGGGTCCATCCGCTCGCCCGGCCAGTCCTGCTGGAGCGCGTGCACGGCGCGATCGAGCGCGTCGGCCGGCGCGCGCAGGCTGCTCGAGGACTCCCCGTGCCACAGCCCCTGCTCGACGCGGTGGAACCCCTCGTCCCGCCCGTTGATCGCCTCGTCGGCGTCCCCGAACGTGCCGTACGCGGCGCCCATCCGCTCGTACACGAGATGCGCCGGCAGCCACGCGGCCCGCGCGGCGGCCAGGTCGCCCCGGTCGACGGCCGCCTTGAGGACGTCCGTCTTTTGCGACAGCTCGACCGTCCGCGCCCCGATCCACTTCTGGTACGCCAGCGTCGGCGCGATCAGCTCCTGCTGCGTCACCGGCAGCGCGGCGGGCCCGCTCCGCGTACGGCTCCCGGTGATCCGTACGGTCGGCCCGGTCACGGCGTCCGCGTCGTCGGGCAGGCACCTGAAGGCGTACGACCCGTCGCCGAGCGTCACCCGCAGTGGCCTCTGCGTCCCGGGTCCGAGCCCCTCGACCTCGCCGTACACCGCGCCCGTCCGGGCGTCGGTGAGATACACCTCGGCTGCGGCGTCGGAGGTGTTGTCGAGGTCGAAGACCTGCCGCCCGCCCGCCGGCTTCTCCCACCCGCGCCCGCAGTCGCCGGACGAGACCCGCACGGTGGTGTGGGGCAGCCCGTCCGGGGCCGCCGACGGCGTCGGATGCGCCCCGCAGGCGGCCACGGCGACGAGCGCGCCGCCCACCAGCAGGGCGCCGCGGAACGGGGTCTCACGTGCGGTTTTCGGCACGCCGGGCCTCCAGGGATGCGTACGGACGAGGCGGCGCGGACGATCGTAAGCACGCCCCCGCACCCGATCCGGCCCCCTGACCTGCTCCTGACCGAACCCTGGCGCAGAATTCGCCCGCGGTTCACCCGAGGAGCGTGGCCAGCACGTGCGGCCACGCGGCGGCCCCGAGCCGCGCGTCCGCCTCAGGGGTTCCGCCGTAGCGGAAGCGCGGGGACGGCGGGAGCGGGGTCTCGCCGGGGAACCGGACGCGGTGCCCCGCCTCCGGGTCGGACACCAGGCGTGCGCCGGGGTGGCGCGCGGCCAGGTCCTCGGCGTGGGGCAGGGACGGCCACATCGCGTCGTCGCCGCCCGCCACCAGGAGCAGAGCGGCCCGGGAGACGGGGATGCGCGCGGCGGGGAGCAGCCGGGCGAGGGTCCGCTCGCTGCGCTCGTACCAGCCCCGGACGGCGACCGGGTCCTCGGCCGGACGCGGCCACGTGTCGTCCATCGGAACGTACGGCAGGGGGCGGCCCCGCCAGGTCCACGACGAGCAGGGGGTGCCGTGCGGGCTCGACCAGACGAGGGAGGTGGGGGAGACGGCGACGACGGCGGCCACGCGCGGGTCGTGCGCGGCGGTCAGGAGAGCGGCCTCGGCGCCCTTGGACGTGCCGAGGATCGTGACCCGGTCCGTCCCGAGCAGGTCGAGCGCGCCGGTGAACGTCTCCAGCGGGACCTCGTCGATCCCCGCCGGCTGCCCGGGACCGCCGAACCAGCGGATCGACAGGGCCGTCAGCCCGTGCTCGGCGAGGAGACGGACGCGTTCGCGTTCGACGCGGCCACTGGAACCGGCGAGGACGAGGACGCCGGTGCCGCCGGCGCGGACGAGTTCATGGTCGTCGGGGTGCATGGGGTGAGCGTAGGGAGGGGTGCTGGGCGTGGCGGAGCCCGGGAGTCGTATCCAGCTCCCGGGCCCCTGGGGATGCCACCCCTTGCGCACGCCGATGGCGTTTAAGAGAAAGGATCAGTCGTCAGGCCGACGTGTTCTTCCTTTGAACTACCGCGCCCTGAAAGAGAGGCGCAGGCGAGATTCGAACTCACATCCGACGGCGTTCGTCCCTTCCCGTTCGATCCGGCGATCGGTGGCGATGCTGAAGCTGGAGCGAGAGTCTGAGATTGATCGCGGTTGCCTCTGCCGATTTGGGCTACCCCGGCGCGTGGTGCCGGGGGAAGGACTCGAACCTTCACTGTGACCGCGTTTTTCAGGCTGAACGTCTCAGTTTCAGCTTGCGCTCCCGCGTGGACCGGGCCTCAATTCCGGTCCGCGCATGTCGCGCACCCCCGCGCTCGCACGCGGGGGCGATGGTGGGGGTGTCAGCTGAACAGGTAGCCGAACACCGCGTCCCCGACCCGCCGGTCGGTGACCTCCGTGCCGTTCGCCTCCTCGCGGGCGAACTTCACGGCCTGCTGCAACTTCTCGACCCGGTCCAGGAGTTCGTTGACCCGCCGGGCGGGCAGCGAGCCGGAGAACTTCACCGTCGTCCAGTAACCGATCGGCACGTCCTCGTAGTACACCTCGACCTGGGCCGGGTGCTTCTCCGTCGCCTCGGCCTTGACGTGGTTGCGCGGCGTCTTCTTCGTCCGGATCGTCCGTACGGGGTCCGTCTTCCACCAGTCCGTCGACGGGTCGAGGGACCAGGACTCGGAGGCGTCCAGCACCGGCAGCTTCTTGACGAAGGTGTGCAGATCGGTGAGCTGCTTCTCCAGGAACAGCAGGTAGCTCACCGGCACGTCCGCGACGACCGTCCGCCCGTCGACCACGACGTCCGCGCGGGCCGCGCAGTTCGCCCAGTCCTTCGTCGCCGTCACGTCGAAGAGCCGCGTCAGCGACGCGGACATCTCCCGCAGCACGTCCTCCGCCTTGACCTGAACCCGCGTGGACTCGGGCGGCAGCTGCTCGCCCTCCTCGTCCTTCGGCTGGTACGTACGCGAGATCCCGGTCAGCAGCGCCGGCTTCTGCACCTTGTGGTGCGCGGCGGTGATGTCCTGGAACGACTTGCTCTTGACGCCCTTTTCGACAGCGATGATCTGGTTGAGCTTCGCCATGTGGCCCCCCTTCGAACACACGAAAACCTAGCGGACGCCCGGCACTTGAGTCGCGCGATTATTTTCCCGGTGACCCGCGCGCCCCGATGATCGTTACGGCGGCATGAGAACGATGACGCGCCGAGCCGCCCTCACCACCCTCCTTACCACGGCCGCCGCCCTGGCCCTCGCGGCCCCCGCCGCGCCCCGCGCCGCCGCGGACCCGGCGTTCGACCAGCAGATCCTCCAGCGCACCAACGACCACCGCGCCCGGCACGGTGTCCCGGCGGTCACCCTCGACCCCGAGATCAGCCGCTGGGCGCAGGAGTGGGCCGACCAACTGGCCGCCGCCCAGCGCCTCGACCACCGCTCCAACAACAAGTACGGCGAGAACCTCCACTACACGTGGCGCTCCGACGGCGCCTCGCCGACCGGCACCGAGGTCGTCGACGCCTGGTACAACCAGGTCCGTTCGTACACCTATTACGGCCGTGAGCCCGACATGGGCACCTTCAAGGACTGGGGCCTGTTCAGCCAGGTCGTGTGGAAGTCCTCCACCCGTATCGGCGTCGGCATGGCGAAGACCACCAACGGCAAGACGTACGTCGTCGTCAACTACGCCCCGGCGGGAAACTTCGTGGGCCAGTTCGCGGAGAACGTCCTGCCGCCCAAGTGACCTACGGGAACGCGGTGACAGACTGATCCCATGTCGACACTCTTCACCCGCATCCTCTCCGGCGAACTCCCCGGCCGTTTCGTCTGGGAGGACGACCGGGCCGCCGCGTTCCTGAGCATCGCCCCCCTCACCCCCGGCCACACCC
>NZ_LIRL01000896.1 GCF_001419795.1 Streptomyces niveiscabiei | reverse complement strand
GCGGGGAGTACAGGGCAGTGGCCGCCGCCGTGATGCCGCCCAGCACCAACTGTGCGTCGCCGCGGAGGTTGATCAGCCCGGCGCGCAGCGGGACGGCCAGCGCGAGGGCGATGCCCAGGACGCTGGTCGTGGTGCTCATCGTCGCCCGGATGCCGTCCGCGCCGAGCGCGAGGACGTGGTTGGTGCCGGAGACCGCGGCGTCGGCGGCGACCGCGATGTCCCCGATGCCGCCGGCGGCACGTTCGACGTCGCCGAACGCGGACCAGTCCCCGTTGCTGTCGCGGACGGTGTGGAAGAGGTCCTTGTTCGCAGTCGTCACCATCTGGAGGCGCCACGGGGTGAGTGTCGAGGCGGTGGACTGCCTGATCCAGGCGCCGAGGTCGTCGACGCGGGTGGCGGTGGCGCCGGTACGGGTCTCGGTGGCGGGCGTGCCGAGGCAGCCGCCCTGCCAGGACGCGGTGACCACGGCGGCGAGTTCCCGCTGTCCGTCCTGTTCGCGGACGACGGGGGCGCCGGTGTCGCCCTTGCACATCGGGGTGCCGTCGATGTCCACGCCGGTGGCGGTGGTCTGGCCGGCCGTCAGGGACCCGGTGCGCAGGGTGTCGGGGATCCAGGCGTCCTTCGTCCTGCCGTACCCGGCGCCGGTGAACGTGTCCCCGGCGGCGGGGGCGGTCGTGGTGGCGCGCAGGGGGAGGATGCCGCGGACGGGGGTGGCGAGCTTCGCCAGGACCAGGTCGCGGTCGGTACGGGGGACCAGCTCGACGACGTCGCGGACCTGGCCGGCGGTGGTGGTGAGGTCGGTGCGGCCGATGGTCGCGGTCGTCTTCCACTTCGGCGCACCCGCCGCGACCGTGAAACCGGCCGACGGGTCGGCGGCGAAACAGCTGCTCGCGGTCAGCAGCCACTGGGCGTTGACCAGGGTGCCGGTGCAGGAGCGGGCAGTGCTGTCGACGGAGGTGAAGGAGCCGATGGACAGCTTCGCGGTGAACGCGTACGACGAGGTTGCGGGCACCGTTCCGTCCAGCGCCTGGGCCGGCGCGGTGACGAGGGTGCCTGATGCCATGAGGGTGGCTATGGCTCCGCCGAGGGCGGCGCGGACGGGGAAACGGGTCATGAAGAAGTACTCCTGAAGAGGACCGGGTACAGCGGTGGGGGTGGGCTGACGGCGGAGGTCAGCCGGTGACGCGGAGTTCGACCAGGACGGAGTGCAGGCCGGTGTTGGTCTCGCCGACGGGCTTGTACTCGTCCACCGGGACCTTGACGACGGTCTCCTTGCCGGCGGCGGTCAGGGTCGCCGAGACCGGGTGGTCATCGGTCCATACGCCGAACGCCTCCGGCAGTTCGAGAGACAGGAAACCGGTCTTGGCTGTCGCGCGGAAGCAGTAGCCGCCTTCGGTCAGGCGCGACTCGATCTTGATGTTCCAGGACTCGCCGCAGTTCACGAGCGTGATGCGGCCGTCGCCCCGCTTGAGGGTGATCTTGCGCTCCTGGAAGACCTGGTCGGCCCCCGGGTAGCTGAAGTCCTCGACCGCGGAGGGCATCCCTGTGCCTGTGACTGCCGCTGCGGGGGCGGCGGCGGGCACTGATGCCTCGGCTCCGGAGGGAAGTGCGATCACGCCCAGACCGGTCGCGACGGCACCACAGAGTCCGAGCCCAAGTGCCTTACGGGCACACAGTTTTGCCATGTTTCCTTCTTCGCGAGCATGACGAACAGAGAAGACCGGAGCAAAGTCATCCGATTGGCAAAAGTTAATCACATGTAAAATCAGAGTGAGGAAAGCGTGAAGACACCCTCCCTCAAAACCGCGCATAGCTCGGCATAAGTGCCGCACGGTCGGATGGCGTTGAAGTTTGCAGAGCAAGCGTCAATCGGGAAGATTGCCCGCTTTATCCGCTTCCCCGTAGGTCGGACGCCGGGGTTGTCGTGGTGCGTCGCGGGGGGTTGTGAACTATCGAAGTGGATGTCAGATGACAAAGCGTTGGCGCCTCGCACAGGCGTCATATGGCCGGGCCTCTCTGTCCCGGCGCACCATCGGGCGGCGTGCCGTCTCGCGTGGTGCGATCACGGGGCTGCTGCCGCTCGCCCTGGCTGCGGGACTCCTCGGAACTCCGTCGGCGACAGCTGCGGACGACGACTCGGAGGTCCTGTTCTACCGCCCGCTCGTGGTGGAGTACTGGCGGACCGGTGGGTTCGGGGTTCAGGAGGCCGCCGAGCAGGCGTTGCTCGGCGGCCCGGCGGAGATCCGTGCGTTCCTCGACGACGTGGACACCCTCCAGGCCATCGATGACCGGGTGGACGTCAGCCGGATCGTCAACGTGGGTGGTTTTGCGGTGCGGGAGGCGGCGAAGGCCGCCCTCGGGCCCACGAAGACGCCCAAGGATGTGGCCGCGTTCCTGGTGGACGGCTGGAAGGCGCCGCTGGAGCAGGACCAGCGGGTCGAGGCCTCTCGGGTCATCAACTTCGGCGGGTTCGGGGTCCAGGAGGCCGGCAAGGCCGCTCTGAAGGGCACGCCCGAGGACGTGGCGAAGTTCCTCGACGAGGGCCAGTACACGGCCCGCGCCACGGACAACCGGGTCGAGGTCTCGAAGCTGATCAACTCGGGTGGCCCGGCGATGAAGGCGGCCGGCAAGCTCGCGCTGCAGGGGACGCGGGACGACGTTGTGGAGTTCCTGGAGGTCGGGCAGTTCACCGCCCGTGACCGTGACCAGGAACACGCCACCATCGCGCAGTTGACCGCGCAGGCCAAGCAGGCCGGTGCGCAGGCGGAGGAGGCGACGAAGTCGGCGCAGGAAGCCTCCGGCAAGGCGGTCCTGGCTTCGGAGCTGGCGAAGGCGGCGGCGCAGAAGGCGGCGAAGGAGACCGCCGCGGCCAGGAACGACTCGTTCAAGGCGGCGTCCTATGCGCGTCAGGCGGCTGACGCGGCGAGGGGTGCCGCGGAGGCGGCGCAGACTGCGATCGGCGCGGCGAACGCCGCCACCCGTTCGGCCCGGGTCGCCGCACTGGCCGCCGCGCAGACCTCGGCGGCGGCGACCGCCGCCGCCAACGCGGCAGGTGCCGCCTACCGTGCCGCGGCCGACGCGGCCAATGACAAGAACAGCGCCGCCGGGGCCCAGGCCATGGCCGCGCAGGCACGCGCTGCCGGGGCTCTGGCCAAGGCATCGGCGGCAGCCGCCGAGCAGGCCGCGAAGGCATCGTCAGCCGCAGGCGCGGCGGTCCGCGCGTCGCAGAGCGCGGCCGGCAACGCGAACGCGGCGGCGGACGCCGCCGACGAGGCCAGCCGCGCCGCGACCGCCGCAGGAGTCCACTCTTCCGAGGCTCAGGCTGCAGCCGCCGAGACCCGACGTCACGCCCGTGAGGCCAACCGGGCAGCCGGCGCTGCCGCGTCGCTGGCCGACGAGTCCGCTGCGGCTGCTTACAGCGCGCGGGACGCGGCGAACTCGGCGGCCGTGCACGCCGAGAACGCGGCAGCCGCGGCGGAGGACGCCGCCAAGCACGCCGGAGAGGCATCGACCGCCGCCGCCAAGTCGGCCGCGCAGGCGGCCAAGGCGAAGGAGGCCGCCGCGACGGCGACCGCTGCCGCCGCCACCGCGCACAAGGTCTTCGACGTCACCCGCAAGACCGAGGCCGAGGACCTCCTGACCCGCACCAACGCGGCCATGGAAGTCGCCCGTTCGCAGAAGGACGCTACCGACACCTTCACCTCCCGGATCGCGCAGATCGCACTGGAGGACATCCGCATCGGCCAGGACACCACCGCCCTCGCCGCCGAGGCCGACAAGCCCGGCGCCGACACCACCGCGATCGCCGCCAAGGGCCGCGCCGTGGCGATGCGCGCGCTGAAGCAGTACGGCGCCTGGCGCCAGGAAGCCGCCGCACGCGCCCTGTCCGGCGGCGACGCCGTGGTCCTGGACTACCTGCGCACCGGCGCCAAGCAGGCGGAAACGGAGGAGATCCGCCAGCAGGTCTCCGACCTCGCCGCGACCAGCCCGTACGAGAGCGTCCGCACGGCCGCTGCCGAGGCGCTCAAGGGCAGTGACGAGCAGGTCCGGGACTTCTACACCACCGGCCAGTACACGGCGGGCGCCATCGACTACCGGGTGCTCGTCTCGAAGATCAACAACGACGGCGGACTGTCCGTGAAGGAAGCCTCCAAGGCCGCCCTCGCCGACGGCAGCCCGCGCGCGATGCAGTCCTTCCTCAACGGAGGCCAGTACCAGGCCCGTACCATCGACGAACGCGTCCTCGCCACGAAGCTGGTCAACGACGGCGGCCCCGAGATCAAGGCCGCAGCGAAGATCGCTCTGACCGGCCCGTCCGACGACCTCCACACGTTCATCCTGGCCGGCCAGTACATGGCCGACCGCAAGGACAAGCTCGCCCAGACCCACACCGCCCAGATGCAGCGGCTCCTCGCCGACATCGACGGCGTCGCCGCCACCGCCCGCGCAGATAGCTGGCTCGCCGCCAAGGCCGCCGCCACCGCCAAGAACGCGAAGACCGAAGCCGCCCAGGCAGCCACCGAGGCCCAGAAGTCCGCCACCCAGGCGAGCACCTACGCGGCCAACGCCAAGAAATCCGCCGACCAGGCCCAGACCAGCGCCGACCAGGCGGCCCAGTCCGCGAAGACCGCCCGCGCGGCAGCTGCTCGCGCCGACCAGGACGCGAACGCCGCCGCCGAATCAGCCGCCCAGGCGGAATGGTCCGCGACCTACGCACGGAACTCCGCATATGCCGCCAACGATGCTGCCGAAGAGGCTTCGGACAGTGCTCTCAAAGCAGGCAAGAGCGCCACAGCGGCGAATGCCGACGCGGCCAAGGCGTGGTCAGACGTCCTCGCCAAGCGCCGATCCGAGGAAGCCGCTGCCCGCAAGCAGGCAGAGGAAGAACGCCAGAAGCAACGCGAGCTGGATCAGCAGCTGAAGAGTCCGCGCTGCAACCTCAACATCTACCGGGAGACCCTTTCGCCCTGCGCCCTGTCGGGCGACTACGAAATCCGCAAGCCGTCCATGAGTCTGGGCAAGTTCCTGCTCAACGGCGGCATGGAACTCCTCGGCGTCAACGACGTCATCGACTGCGTCACCGACCCCGCACTCGGCAAATGCACCCTCGCCGTCGCCGGAGTCCTCCCCGTCGGCAAGGTCAAACTCGTCAAAAAGGCCGCTGACGGGGTCGAAGACGTCATCGAAGGATCTCGTGCCGCCAAGGCCGCCGAGAAATGCCTCCAGTGCTTCCTCGCAGGCACCAAGGTCCTCATGGCCAATGGCTCCACAAAGAACATCGAGTCGGTCAAGGAAGGCGACCTGGTTCTGGCGACCGACCCGGTAAGCGGAATCACCGGAGCACGCACTGTAACCGACCTGATCATTACCGAACACGACAAGCGATTCAACACGCTGACCGTGCACACCCGGCAGGGCACCGAACACCTCACGGCGACAAACGAGCACCCCTTCTGGTCCCCCTCCTCCGGGACATGGGTAGCGGCCGAGGATCTGCGAGTCGGCTCGACTCTCCGGAGCACGGACGGCACCAACGTCGTGGTCGAGGGAAACCATACGTTCGAGAAGGCCGCTCGGACGTACAACCTCACGGTGGAAGGTCTGCACACGTACTACGTGCTGGCAGGCAGAACCCCCGTTCTCGTCCACAATGCGAGCTGTAATGTCGCCGAGGCGCGACGTCTGCAGGCCAAGCTCGCGGCAGAAGAACTGGCGGGGGCAGAGGGGCACGCGTTCCAGAAGCATGTCGTTGAACAGGGCGAGTTCCCAGGTATCAAGACCCGTCAACAGTTCGCCGACATGATCCAGGACGTCGTACTCAACGGTGAGCGGCGGGTCGGCGGAGGTGGACGCAGCGCTTACTGGCGTAATGGGGTAATTGTCATCAGGAACCCCAACGCTCGGGACGGGGGTACCGTCTTCGCGCCCCGTGAGGGACGGGAATACTTCACCAGAAACTTCAAACCCGAATAGGAAGGACTCTTCATGCAAGTAGAGGATCTCGGCACAGAAATCGTCGCGACGATGTCCAGGCCAGAATTCTTTCTTGTGGTCTCACTCATGAGTGAAGCACTCGAAACCGGAGATGAGCGAGACTTCGAAAGTCGCGTGGGTGCATCGATGGACGAAGTGCGGGCCCTTCTGCGAAGCCTGCCCGACCTGCCATTGGGCAGTGCATCCTAGCGTCACTTGTCAACTGCCTTGAATGGCGCCCAGCCAGGAATTCTCGACTGGGCGCCATTTTCGGTTCTGCTTGCGGAACCGTGGAGTTGCCCAGCACTCGCCCTGACTGCCAGCTTATTTTTCCTGCTGTGGTCAAGCGCGAAGGTGGCGCATCGTGAGCGGTGCGGCCCGCGTTTTAACTCCCCACGTCCGATTGGCCGGGTGCTTCCGTCTGTGCGGGGGCAATTAAGAGCTTGTCTCACGTG
>NZ_LIRL01000895.1 GCF_001419795.1 Streptomyces niveiscabiei | reverse complement strand
GCGGGGGCGGGCGCGCGGTGGGGGGACTTCCTCGTGCGGGCGCGCGAGGCGTGGGACCGTACGCGGCGGCCGTTGCTGGAGGAGCCCCTGTGGCCGAACTGGGAGGTGCTGGCCGGGCGCGAGCCGTACCCGTCGGTCCCGCACAAGCGGCTCCTGCGCACGCGCAGGGCGGGCACGCTCGCCGAGGTCGGCGCCTGGGAGCTGCGCGACGCGCGCCTCACCGCGCTGCTGGAGAGCCACGCCCTCGCGCACGGCCTGGACCCCCGCACCGCGCCCGCGAGCGCGGCCGTCCTGCCGTACATGGAGCACGCGTTCGGCACCTGGTACGTCCAGGGCGGCCTGCGTGAACTGGCCCGCGCGGTGTACGAGCGGTGCCTCGCGCGGCGGGTGGAGTTCGTGTTCGGCGCGGAGGTCGTCCGGGTGGTGGAGAAGGACGGCCGGGTCGCGGGGGTGGAGGTGACGGAGAGCACGTCACGGAACTCGCCGGACGGGAGCACCGCACACGGCTCGCCGACCGGCAGCGCCCCCCGGGAGTCCCTGGCCGACGGCGCCGCCCCCGGCAACACCCTCGTGGACGCCGACTTCGTCGTCACCGGCACTGCTCCCGGCCTCCTCGGTGTCCCCGCGCGCGGGGAGGGCGAGGTGCAGCCGCAGCGGGGGCTGCCGAGCCGGCTGACGGTGCTGCTCGCGCTGCGTGGCGCTCGCCCCGAGGGCACGCCGCATCTGACCGTCGTCCACACGCCCGACCGCGAGGCCGAGTTGGCGTCCCTCTTCGGGGCGGAGCCGGCGGCCCCGGCCTCCCCCACGGTCACCGTCCTGCGCCCGGACGACCCGGCCCTGACCCCGGACGCCGAGCACGAGGCGATGGTCGTCACGGCCACGGTCCCGGCCGGCGCCGGAGGGGATCACGAGGCCGCGGCGGAGGCGATGCTGACGGCGGCCGAACGGGCCGTACCGGGCCTGCGGGAGCGGCTCCTGTGGCGCGAGGTGCGCACCCCGGCGGACGTCGCGGCGGCGACCGGCGCGGAAGGTGGCTCGATTCCGCCCCCCGCGCTGGCCGCTGCGGAGGGCCGGCTGCTGCACCCGTCCAACACGACCGCCCTCCCCGGCCTGTTCACCGTGGGCGGCTGGTCCCACCCCGGCGGCGGGCTGCCGCACGCGGGCATGTCGGGGGCGCTGGTGGCGGGCCTGATCGTGGAGGGGCTGGAGTTCAGGGGGTCGCAGTGAGGGGGTGAGCGGCAGGAGTACAAGGCGGGGGCACAAGGCGCGCGCTCCCGGCAGGATCGGCTACGGCACGCCCAGCGGTTCAGAAACGGTACTGCTGCTCGTCGTACCCGTTGCCGTGCTGCTGCTGGCCCTGGCCGTCCTGGTAGTACTGCTGGTCGGCGGGGAGGTCGCCGTAGGACGGGTCGTCCGTGTTGCGCTGCTGGGGGACCCAGACGCCGCCGGCGGGGGTCTCCGTGTAGCCCTGCTGGGCGTACTGGTCCTGGGTGTAGCCCTGCTGGGTGCCGTACTGCTGCTGGTCGTAGCCGGTGGTGTCGTACGAGCCCGTGCCGTAGGTCTGGGTGCCGATGTACGGGTCGGAGTAGGCGGCGTACTGCTGCTGCTCGCCGGTGGTGTCGTAGCCGTACGCCTGCTGCTGGTTGTAGTAGGCGGCGTACTGGTCCTGGCCGTTGGCCGCCGCGTACGCGGTGTCGCTGTAGACGCCGTACGTGCCGGTCTCGTCCGGCATCGGCTGGGGCTCGTAGACGGTGTCGGCGGACGGGTGGAGGGGGCGGGCCGGGGTGAAGACGTCGTCGCGGTCGTAGTCGTCGTCGTAGCCGCCGGTCGCGCGCTCGAAGGCGGCGGTGGCCGCGGCGTCGAGGGCGGGGTCGGCGGCCTCGTACGG
>NZ_LIRL01000894.1 GCF_001419795.1 Streptomyces niveiscabiei | reverse complement strand
CCCCGACCGCCCCGGCCGGGGGCACGAGCCGTGACGGCATCCCCGCGCGAACCGCGAACGCCTCCCCGGCCGGGGCGGTCGGGGAGGGGCGGCCCGTCAGGTCATGGTGTTGCTGTGCCACGCCGGCGCCTCCGGGCGTCTATGAGCATCTCCTGGACGTTGCGCAGGGGCTGGCCGTCGGCGTCGGTGGCGTGCCGGGTCCACTCGCCGTCGGGGCCGAGGTGCCAGGAGGCGGTCGTGTCGGACATGCCGGTCTCCAGCATGCGGTTGAGGGCGGCGCGGTGACCGGGGTCGGTGACCCGGACGAGCGCCTCGATACGCCGGTCCAGGTTGCGGTGCATCATGTCGGCGCTGCCGAACCACACCTCGGGCTCGCCGCCGTTGCCGAAGGCGAAGACGCGGGAGTGCTCCAGGAACCGGCCCAGGATGGACCGTACGCGGACGTTCTCCGAGAGCCCGGGTACGCCGGGGCGGATCGCGCAGATGCCCCGAACCCACACGTCGACCGGCACGCCGGCCTGCGACGCCCGGTACAGCGCGTCGATGATCGCCTCGTCGACCATCGAGTTGACCTTGATCTTCACGTACGCCGGGCGGCCCGCGCGGTGGTGCTGGGTCTCCTTGTCTATGCGGGAGACCAGGCCGTCCCGCAGCGACTTCGGCGCGGTCAGGAGCCGGCGGTACGTCTCGCGGCGCGAGTACCCGGAGAGCCGGTTGAACAGGTCGGACAGGTCCGCGCCGACCTGCGGATCGGCGGTGAGCAGCCCGAGGTCCTCGTACAGCCGGGCCGTCTTCGGGTGGTAGTTGCCCGTGCCGACATGGCTGTAGCGGCGCAGCGTCTCGCCCTCCTGCCGGACGACCAGCGACAGCTTGCAGTGCGTCTTCAGCCCGACGAGGCCGTACACGACATGGCAGCCGGCCTCCTCCAGCTTCTTCGCCCATTTGATGTTCGCGTGCTCGTCGAACCGCGCCTTGATCTCGACGAGGACCAGCACCTGCTTGCCCGACTCGGCCGCGTCGATCAGCGCGTTGACGATCGGCGAGTCACCGGACGTCCGGTACAGGGTCTGCTTGATCGCGAGGACGTCCGGGTCCTCGGCGGCCTGCTCGATGAACGCCTGCACGGACGTCGAGAAGCTGTCGTACGGGTGGTGCAGCAGCACGTCCCGCTCGCGCAGCGCCGCGAAGATGTCCGGCGCCGACGCCGACTCCACCTCGGCGAGGTCCCGGTGCGTGCCCGCGATGAACTTGCGGTACTTCAGCTCCGGCCGGTCCAGGCCGTGGATGCGGAACAGGCCGGTCAGGTCCAGCGGACCCGGCAGCGGATACACCTCCGCCTCGGAGACCTTCAGCTCGCGTACGAGGAGGTCCAGCACCTCGCGGTCGATGGACTCCTCGACCTCAAGGCGCACCGGCGGCCCGAAGCGGCGCCGCATGAGCTCCTTCTCCAGCGCCTGGAGCAGGTTCTCCGCGTCGTCCTCCTCGACCTCCAGGTCCTCGTTGCGCGTGAGGCGGAACGCGTGGTGCTCCAGCACCTCCATCCCCGGGAACAGCTCCTCCAGGTGCGCGCCGATGACGTCCTCGATCGGCACGTACCGCCCCGGCGAGCTCTCCAGGAACCGCGACAGCAGCGGCGGCACCTTCACGCGCGCGAAGTGCTTGTGCCCGCTGACCGGGTTGCGCACGACGACCGCGAGGTTCAGGGAGAGGCCGGAGATGTACGGGAAAGGATGCGCCGGGTCCACCGCCAAAGGGGTGAGGACGGGGAAGATCTGGTGCCGGAACAGCGTGAACAGCCGCGCCTGCTCCTTCTCCGTCAGCTCCGCCCAGCGGACCAGGTGGATGCCCTCCTCCGCGAGCGCGGGCGCGACGTCCTCGTGGTACGTCGCCGCGTGCCGGGCCATCAGCTCGCGCGAGCGCGCCCAGATCATCTCCAGCACCTCGCGCGGCTGGAGGCCCGACGCCGAGCGCGTCGCCACGCCGGTCGCGATACGCCGCTTCAGCCCTGCCACCCGGACCATGAAGAACTCGTCCAGGTTGCTCGCGAAGATGGCCAGGAAGTTGGCCCTCTCCAGCAGCGGCGTGTTCGGGTCCTCGGCCAGTTCGAGGACTCGCTCGTTGAACGCGAGCCAGCTGCGCTCCCGGTCGAGGAACCTGCCCTGCGGCAGTTCGTCCCCGCTCTCCTCGTACGCGTCGAGGTCGGCGTCGATGTCGGGTTCCAGGTCGGACACCGTCGAAGGGGAGACCGTATGCGGGCGGTGCGCCGCTATGGACCCCACCGAGGGCTGTGCGTGCTGGGCTTCTGCCTGGGCGTTGGACTGGCTCATAAACCCATTCTTCCGCGCACGGGGCAGGACGGGCGCGTCGGAGCGTGCGGGCGGGAGGGGGGCGACGTCGCCTGCGGAGGGCGGATCCGTGGGGGGCAGACCCTCTGGCGGCGGCGAAGGCTCGGGCACGGCCTGGTTCATTGCCCGAGCGTCGCAAGCTCGTCTGAATCGCCGGTTACGGAGACATGACGTGCGGGATAGCGGGGGGTGTTCGGGCGGGGCCGCCCCGACGCCGGCCCCCGAAAGCCGCCGGCGACGCCCCCGTTCCCCCATACACGATGGAACACCACGCCGTACGCTGCCCAGACCGCCGGGGGTCCCGCCATGTCCACGCCCTCCTCCCTGCCCGAGGAGACGGTTCTCGTCTTCGACCGGGACGAGGAGCTGTTCGCCTACGCCTCCTTCACTCATGTCACGAACCACCTGGAGGCGATGGACGTGGAGGACGCGGAGTACCCGGCTGTGTACCTCCCGGACGGCCGCGTTCTGGAGCTGTCCGCGCCTGACGGGTATGAGGGGCCGGTGCTCCTGCGCCGGACCGGCCTTGTGGATGCGGCCGACCTTGAGCGCCGGACGGCTCGCTACTGGGCGCGGTACGGGCAGCGGTACTGGCCCGGCGCCGCTCCTCTCGGCCCCGAGGAGACGGCCCGCCTCCTGCTCGCCCCCAGGGAGCCGTCCGGTGGCGGAGTACCCAGAAGGCTGCTGCGGTGGCTGCTGCGGCGAGGGTGAGGACCAGGCCCGTTTCCATGAGGTGGAGGGGCCAGAAGTGGGACTTCGGGTGGTAGGTCGTCGTGGTGGCGTGGGTGGCGAGGACCCAGGAGCTGTTGAGGGGGTCGGGGTCGACGGCCGCCGTCGGGCGCGTCACCGACGGCCAGAGGTGGGGGCGGACGGTGAACACGGCCCACTGAACCAGCGCCGTCGCCCCGAACGCCGTCGCCAGCGCCGGCAGCGTACGGCCCGTCAGCAGCGCCGCGAGCACACCCACCGCCAGCGCGCACAGCGCGTACGCCGTCGCCGCCGGCCCGCTCGCCACGAACGCCCCCGCCTCCGACCAGCCCCTGTTGTAGAGCAGCTCGTCGGTCGCGCCCCGGTTCCAGCGGTACACGGCGGTGAGGGCGGCCGAACCCGCGCCGACCGCCAGCGCCGGCACCACCAGCTTCGCCGCCAGCCAGCGCGTCGGCGACACCCCCTGCGTCCACGCGAGATGCGCCGTCCCGGACTCCAGTTCCCGCCCGACCAGCGCCCCGCCCGCGAACGCGGCGACCGCGAGGGAGACGTACCCGATCAGCAGGCCCGCCCGGTCCAGCCGGACGCTGTACATGTGCGCCCGGTAGGGGAACGTGCAGAAGTCGTCGCAGGTCCGCCGGTAGTCGAGGATCGACCGCGCGTCGACCTCGCCACTCCACACGAGCCACCCCAGCGTCACCACCACGAACGCGGCCCAGATCAGCAGCGCCGTGCGGTGCAGCCGCAGGACGGTCCGCGGCAGGCCCCCGCGGGCCGGGGTGAGGGTGGCGCTCATACGGTGACCTCCTTGAGGGCGCCGCTCCGCACGGAGTCGGCCCCGGTGTTCTCGGGCGCCCCGCTCCCTGCCGGCCCGTACGTACGGCGCAGGACGAGGAACGCGGCCCAGGCCAGCAGCCCGGCGACGGCCAGGGCGAACC
>NZ_LIRL01000893.1 GCF_001419795.1 Streptomyces niveiscabiei | reverse complement strand
GGTCGGGGGTGGCGGGGGTTTCGGACATGGGTGAACTCCCCTTGACGTAAGGGGAGTTGGGCATTGCGGCCATCGGTGCGGAGCGGGTTCGCCGGCTGGCCGCCTTCTATGCCTGCGCCGACGAGGACCTGATCGAGGCGCTGACAGTGATGGCGACCGACCGCACGAAGGGTTGGCGGGAGGAGTACCGGGGAGTGCTGCTGCCGGTGTTCCTGGACACGGCCGAAGTGGAGCACCACGCGACGTACTTGCGCGAGGTCGTGATCACCCGCATTCCGGGACTTCTACAGACGCCGGACTACGCCCGCCCGGTGTTCGAGTGAATGAACCCGGGGCTCCCCGAGGACGAAGTGGCCATATGGGTGGAGCACCGGATGCGCCGGAGGGGCGTCATCGAGGGGGGACACCCGTACACGTACGAGGCGATCATCCACGAAGTCGCGCTGCGCCTCCGCGTCTCCGACAGGAGGGCCGCGCGTGCCCAACTCCACGAGATTCTCGACCGAGTTGACCAGGGCAACGTCACGGTGCGCGTCATCCCGACCGATCAGGACGGATTCGCCGGCTCGGGCGCCTCGATGATGTACGCGGGGGTGTGGTGCCTCGACTGGACACAGCGCTGCGGGACTCTCCGACCGGCGTCGTGTTCCTCGATGCCGAAGCCGACGGGGGTGCGGGTGACACCTGCGTCGAAATAGCCGAACTCCCCCTCCGCACAGCCGTACGGGACTCGAAACTCCCGGCCCGTGCCGCCCTCTCCTTCCCCACCGCCTCCTTCTCCGCCTTCGTGACCGCGCTCAACGCGGGTGATCTGCAACGGGGTTGACCGGACTGTTTATGCCAGCTCCGGAATATTCCGGAGTCGGCGTGGACCAGGGGTATGAGTCTGCGTAGTGTCACTCGGCAGTGGCTCCCGAGTGGAGCCGACGAGACTCGGGGGTGCGATGGCGCGCAGTGAACTGACGCGACTCACCGGGAAGTTCGGTGGACCCAACTGCGACGATGACGATTGTCCGAACGTGTACCGCACGGTCGAAGGCTCGATCGTCGTCCAGGGGAATGTGTCGGCCGCTTTCCGGCCACCCGCCGGTGAGGCTCTCGTGGAGATTCCGGAATCGGTACTCAGGGAGCTGTACGTGCTCTTGGATGGTGACGAATGGCGGAACTTCTTCGACTCCTACGAGCGTTCGGTGTGGCGGTTCGAGGCGCAGCCCACGTACACCATGCCCAATGAGACGGAAAGCTTTTCCCGCTTTCTTCGCGGGGAGTCGAAGCCTGACGGGCACAACGGGAAGTGGCATGAGCGTGTCCGGGAATTCGTCGACTCCGGACGCACCATCGGGCGAGTCCGGGTCGTACGTCGGCCGCTCACGGACTATCAGCGCTACCAGTTCTCCTGGGGAATTCCCGGAAATATTCAGGCGGGCGAGGATATTCGGGTCCTGGATGTGACGCGGAACGACTACGGACTTCCCCTCTCGGGTACCGACTGGTGGATGTTCGACGAAACCCGGATCGTCCACCTCAACTATCGCCCAGACGGTACACAGATCAACCGGGAGTTGTTCGAGGGCGACATCGCCCCCTATCTGGAGTGGCAGCGAATCGCCCTGGAGAACGCCGTTCCGTTCGCCGAGTATGTGAAAGACCTTGAGTGACCCTTGAGCCCGAGGAGTTGGGCCCGTCGAGGAGCGACCTCGCGGGAAAGCTCCGAGATCTGCGCAAGCGAGCCGGCCTCACCGGGGACCGGCTCGCTCGGCGTTGCAACATGTCCCAGAGTCAGATCAGTAAGTTCGAAACAGGGAAGAAGACGCCGACACTCGTGGACGTCGAGCGCCTACTCCGGGCCCTGGACGCCTCGCCCGAGGACGTCGCGGAGATCACGGCTCTCGCACGCATCGCGAACACCGAGTGGGAGGGAAAACGATCCTCCCGGCGTCGAGGAGTCGAGAAGCGGCAGGTCGAGCTGGCTGCACTGGAGTCGGAAGCTACGGAACTCAGATATTTCTTGCCTGCGATGATCACGGGGCTCCTGGCCATACCTGATTTTGTCCGAGCCAGTCTGATTCATGTGCCGGGTGACGTGTCGAAGGTTGTGGCCAAGAAACTGGAACGGCAATCAGTCCTTTACGACACCTCGAAGCGGTTCACCTTTATCTTGACCGAGCAGGCCGCTCGTTGGGCGATCGTTCCAGAATTGGCCATGACGGTACAGATCGATCATCTCGCTTCCTTGTCCCGCCTCCCGAATATCAACCTGGGGGTAATCCCGATCGGGACGCTCATGCCCCGAGGCCCCATGAACACCTTCACGATCTACGACGAGCGACTCGTCACCGTGGAGAACTTCACCGGCCGAATGGTTTTTCGAGATGCGCGAGATATTTCCGAACATCTGGCCGTGTTTTCCGAGTTTGAACGCCAGGCGCGGTTCGGCGACGAGGCGAGAAGTCTGCTCCGGGAATGGTCGAACGCCTACCGATGATCTTTATTCCGGAACGGAAATAAGGTGAGCTCTCCCCCTTTGGATTGCCTAATCTTGAGGCATCGCAGATTCCAAGGGGAGAAAATGCCGTACCAACCACCGAACTACCCGCTGCCCGAGCCGTCCCCGATTCCCGGCTGCGCCGGCTGCCTGTCCCTCGCGACGGCGAGACGGAACGCGCGGTCGACGTACGACCACAGCGCGGTGACCGACGCGAACGTCCTCCTCCGAAGGCACCTCGCCGAGGCGCACTGACGTCCTCCGTTCACCCCGGCTCTCCCTCAACTCCCGCCCGATGCACAGGCATTCGGACGGCGGCGGCCCCTGCACCGAAGGCTGCGGCACCCTCGCCCGCATCGGCCACGACGCCTGGGCCCTGGCCGACAGCAAGCGCCACGACGCCCAGCCGCTGCGCTTCACCACCGCCGAACTCGACGCCGCCGGCATCGACCCGGCCCGCTTCGGCATCCGCGTCTGATCCGGACGGGGTCCGGACCCCGCCGCAACCAGGCCCGGACCCCCTCGGCGGGACCACCTCATGCACCACCACGCCTACGTGTGGACCGGCCCGAAAGCCCGCTTCGACAACGAAGCCCTACGACGACCCCCGCACCCCCAACCACCCTCACC
>NZ_LIRL01000892.1 GCF_001419795.1 Streptomyces niveiscabiei | reverse complement strand
AGGTGGGGGAGGCGGGCGGCGGCGGTGAGGTCGGCTCGCGCCCGGGTGATCTCGTGGGTCACCAACTTCCGTACCGCGTCCGTCTGTTGGCCCGACCTCAGGTCGTCCTCCGTCAGCGAGAACCGTTCCAGGGTCTCCGACGGGATGCCCGGGCGCCCCTCGCGCAGGTCCTCCGCGAGGTCGTTGGTGAAGTCGAGGCGCTGGCTGCCGTCGATGTAGGTGCGGCAGGCGGCGCGGAAGTCCCCGTCGTCCTCCTCGGGGCCGACCAGGGTGGCGATCAGCATGAAGGCGGGGAAGGTGTAGGCGTCGACGTACGCCTGGTAGTCGGCCTCGGTGGTGAAGCCGGTGAAGTCGAGTTCGGCGGTCGCGGTGGCGAGGTACGTCTCCAGGACGCCGCGCAGCCGGGGGCGGGCCGCGATCGTGTGGACCAGCGTGCGCAGGACCGCGTCCGAACTCGTTCCCGTCCGCAGGGCCTCCCGGACCCGGTGCTCCCACTCGTCCCACGCCGCCGCGCGCCGCGCGTGCGGGCCGGTGTCGAGGAGGCCGTCGCTGTGGTGCATGAACGCGGTGGCGGCCAGGACGTGCGGCAGGGCGGGGGCGGGGAGCAGAAGGCGGACGGCGACGTACGAGGCCCGGCGATACCGGGCCACCGTCCGCCGCTGCTCTTCGTAGTCCCGGCGCAACCCGGGGTCCCGTACACCTGCCGCGTCCAGACTCCGCTTCCACGTGCTCACGCGGTGATCGTAGGGGGCTGCCCGGTTCCGCCGTGCAGGGGGTCAGCGAGTGCGGGTTCTAGTCCCAGCCGCCGAAGAAACCCTTGTTCGCCTGGGCGTGGCAGACGTTGTAGCCGCCGGAGGCGTGGGCCTTCTCGGTGTGGCCGTTGACGGTGACGGAGCAGTTGATGTCACCGGAGCCCTGGAGCTGGGCGGTGACGGTGTAGTAGAGGGCGTCGTCGTTGAGGGGGAGCGTGGTGGTGAACTCGCCGTTCTTGAAGGTGCCTTGGCGGGTGTCGTTGTCGGAGCCGTAGGTGATGTGCAGAGGGCCGAGGGCGCCTGCGGGGGCGGTGCCCCACACCTTGAGGACGACGTCCTTGGTCTTCTTCGCGGCCTTCGTCGGGGCGGGGTTCGCGTCGGTGGCGGGGCGTTCGACGCGGGAGGTCGTCGGGGTCGCCTTGGTGTCGGTGGACTCCTTGTCGTCGCCGAGGCCGGCCAGGGCTCCGACGATGCCGATGGCGACGACGAGACCGAACACGCCACCGCATCCGATGCCGACGGTCTTGCCGATGGACCGCTTCTTCGGCGGCTGCGGGTGCTGCTGGTTCATGTGTCCCCCAGAGTGAGATGCGAGTTACTGGTGTGGGACTGGTGGGTGAGGTGTGTGGTTGCCGGAGATCGGTACAAGTCACCCGAACGGGTGATACGGGGCGGGGGCGGGGAGCGATGTGCGGAAGCCGATTCCCCGTACCGACTCGATGTGCAGCGCCCCGCCGAGCTTGCGGCGTAGGACTGATATGTGGGCGTCGAGTGTTTTTGTCGAGCCGTACCAGTTGGTGTCCCAGACCGCGGACATGATGGTTTCGCGAGGGAGGAGTTCCTCCAGGTGGTTCGTGAGGAAGGCGAGGAGGTTGAACTCCTTGGGGCGTAGGGGGACTTCGGTGCCGTCGAGGTGGACTCGGCGGGCGGGGCGGTGGATGGTGAGGCGGCCGTAGGCGTCGGGTTCCGTAAGGGGTGGGGCTGGGCGGTGGCGTCTTCGGGCTACCGCCCGTATTCGGGCGACGAGTTCGCGCATCCGCAGCGGCTTCACGACGTAGTCGTCCGCGCCGAGTTCCAGGCCCACGACCTTGTCGGTCTCGCTGTCGCGTCCGCTGACGATGACGATCGGTACGTCGCCGCGTGCCCGCAGTTCCTGGCAGACGTCCAGCCCGTCCATGTCGGGCAGGCCGAGGTCCAGGAGTACGAAGTCGGGTGCCGCGGCGGTCAGGGCGGCGTGCCCGGTGGGCGCCCAGGTGACGTGGTAGCCGTGCCGGGCCAGGCCGCGCCGTACGGCGTCGGCGGTGTCCTCGTCGTCCTCGACGAGCAGTACGCGCACGGGGTTCTCCTCAAGGGGGGCTGCGGTGACGGTCACGGGGTGTTGAAGCCCGCCTCCGTCATCCGGTACGCCAGCTCCCGCAGCGCGTCCGGGGAGTCGTCCAGCAGGAGCAGCCCGAACGCGCCGGTGCCGAGCACGTCGAGGAGGTTGCGCAGCTGCCCCGGCTCCTCGTCGGCGAGGAGGGACGCGGCGTCGCGCAGCACGAGGGTCACCGGGTCCGGGTCGGTCGCCGCGTCCAGGCACGCCTCGAACGCGGCCCACGTGTACCCGAAGTCCTCCGGGAAGCCGAGGACGTCGCTCCACTCGGCGAACAGCCCGATCGTGGACCGGCAGCGCGCGCCCCTGACCTCCAGCGCCGGCGACGGAACGGCGTCCAGCGCGGGGAGGGGCCGCAGCCAGGAGGTCGGGGGGCGTTTCGTCGCGGAAGACACGGTGGTTCCTCGGAGTCGTCTCGGTGTCCGGCGCGGACCTCACGTCCACGCCCACCCGAGGACACCAACCGAGTGTGTCGACGGACCGGCGAACACATCACAGGTTGCCGAAGGAAACGACGTACGGCCGAGACGGAGCGGCCGAGGGGGTGCCGGACCCGCTCTCAGCCCTCCGCCCTCGCCCCCAACCCCTCCCACGCCTGGTCGATCGCGGCGGCGTAATGGCTCCTGCTCACCGTCCCGGGGATGCCGAGGCGCCCGCCGAGCACCGTGAACGGGACGCCGGTCGCGCCGAGCCGCAGCGCCTCCGCGTGGTCCGCGCGCACCGCGTCCGTGTAACGGCCGGTGGAAAGGGTCTCGCGGATCTCCTCGCCGGGAATCCCGAGCCGCTCGCCGAGCCGGACCAGCGTGGCGTGCTCGAAGGCGTCCTCGCTGCCGGTGAACACCTCGGTCTGCATCGCGCGCAGGTACTCCCACGCGAGCCCGTGCGCCTTGCCGAGGTGGACCAGCCGCAGCATGTCCGACGTGTTGCCGACCGGCCGGTCGATCTCGTACCGCAGCCCCTCGACGCCGGCCAGCTGCGCCAGCCCCGCCTCCGTGGCCCTGGCCTGCGCGGGGGAGACGCCGTACGTCCGCGACAGGTGCTCCAGGGTCCGGGAGGCGGTGGCGGGCGCGGCCGGGTCGAGCTGGAAGGTGCGGATCCGCAGGTCGATGGCGCCGGCGTGCGAGGAGGTCCGGACGGCCCTGACGAGCCGGTGTCCGCCGATGTAGCACCAGGGGCACAGGACGTCCGCCCAGAGGTCGACCGTCAGCCGGGTCGTGGCGGGGGCTGTTGTCGAGTCCATCGGGGACCGCCTTCCAGTAACTTGATGTCACCCTCAAGATGTGACTCTAGCACTCAAGTTGAGGGTGGCATCAAGATCTGCCGACCTCGACGGCACAACGAAAAAGACGGCACGACGAAGAAGGGGCGGGCACCGGGCCCACCCCTTCGTCGTGATGATCAGCCGTACAGCTCAGCCCTCAGCCGAGCAGCTTCGCCGCCAGCGTTCCCGCGTTGTAGGAACCCCACCCGGTCGTGAAGTCCCAGCCGGACGCCGCCGAGTAGGCGCCGTTGCTGCCGCTGGTGACGTCGTGGAAGCCGGTGCCGTTCGCGGCGTACAGGGCCGGGTTGGCGAAGCCGAGGCCGGCCTTGCCCGAGGCCGCCGCCTGCTGGTTGTAGAGCGCCGCGAAGGCCGCCCACTCGGGTGCCGCCGCGCTGGTGCCGCCGACCGAGGACCAGGAGCCCTGCGAGTAGATGGAGACGCCGGGCGTCGGGTTGGCGTGCGCGGCGACGTCCGGGACCTGGCGGAAGCCGCCGCCCGCGCTCTTCTGGACGGAGGTCTGCCAGCTCGGGATCTTGAAGACGGACGACTTGCCGCCACCGCCGCCGGCCCAGGCGACCTCCTTGCTCCACGCGTTGCCGGACGTGACCGTCAGCCGGGTGCCGCCGACGCCCGTGACGTACGGGTCGCTCGCCGGGTAGTCGACGGCCGTGCCGCCGTCCTTCGCGTCGTCGGAGCCGTCGTCACCGGCGGCGGCGTAGAAGCCGAGCCCCTGCGCGGCGCCCGCCTTGAAGACGGCGTCCACGGCGTTGATGTTGGACGTGGTGCGCGCCGACTCCGCCGCACCCCAGCTGATGGAGGTGGTCGGGATGCCGCTGTCGACGATCGCCTGGTACGTGTCGACCTCCCCGGCGTCGGAGTTGGGCCCCTCGAAGACCGTCACGTTCGCCTTGGGCGCGATGGCGTGCAGCACCTCGATGTCGAGCTCGACCTCGACCTGCCCGTCACCGAGCGCCCCGGACCCGCCGTCGACCTTCTGCACGGTCGGGTTGGGCGAGCCCAGGCCGTAGTTGGTGTCGTACTTCGTGATGTTGGCCTGCTGGAACCCGTCGAACTCCAGCAGCGCGATCTTCTGCCCGCTGCCGGTGTACGTGCCGGACACGTTGTAGCCGCCCTTGAGCTGGGCCGGGGTGTAGCCGCCGCCGGGGCCGTCGTGCGGGGACACCGTCCGCGAGACCGCCTGGTGGTGCAGCTGGACGCGGTTGTTGAGGCCGGCGACGTCGCTCACGAGGGAGGCGATGGCCGAAGGGAGCGTGGGCGCCGAGGAGTTGGCGTAGAAGGTCCGGCCGGTGGCCGCGTCCTTGTACGTCGCCAGCTCCGTGCCGAACGCCTTCTGGAGCTGGGCGGCGGTGCCGCTGGCGTCGACGAGGAGGTTGCCCGCGTGCACCTTGTCCACGGTCAGGCCCTGGGAGCGGAGGTAGTCCTTGACCTGCTTGACCTCGGCGTCGCTGCGCCCGAAGCGGGCGGCGAACTGGGCCTTGGTGAGGTAGTGCCCGTACGAACTCGACGTCGGGTCACTGACCTTGGCGACGAACGTGTCCAGCGCCGAACCGCCTCTGGGCGTCAGGCTCACGGCCACGGATATCCGCTTGCCGGAGGCGACCCGGCCCGTGCGGGCCGCGTCGTGGCCGAGGCCCGTGAGGACGTCCCCGGTGATCGCGGCACGGGTCGTGTGCGGGGCGTCGGACGCGTACGCGGGGATCGCGGCGGGAATCGCGGCGGTGAGGAGAGCCGGGACGGCGACCAGACCGAGCAGTTTCAGGCGTGACTTCACCGAGTCCTCCGGGGGGTGGGGGGGGGGCTGTTCCGGAAGCGGAACGGCTTCACCGTAGGAAGACCGGGCCACCCCTCATAAGCGGGGGAACCCTTGCGTCACGTGTTAACAGCGGATGTCACGTCAACGCCCTGTGCCGGAACGGCGGTTGTGGGCCCGGCTCGGCTGACTCAGCGTCACCGCCGGGACGACCCGCCCGTCGTCCGGCGTGTCCACGGCCGCGCCCGAGGCCAGCACGG
>NZ_LIRL01000891.1 GCF_001419795.1 Streptomyces niveiscabiei | reverse complement strand
AGCGGCGCCAGGACCAGCAGGGTTCCGTGCCGTACCACCCGCCGCAGGCGTACGCCGCCGAGGAGACGGCGCCCGACGGTGTCGTCCGGCGGCCCCGGACCGGTGCGCGGACCGCGCCTCGGGTGCGCAAGGCGCGGCTGCGGGTCGCCAAGGCCGACCCCTGGTCCGTGATGAAGGTCAGCTTCCTGCTGTCCATCGCGCTCGGGGTGTGCACGATCGTCGCCTCGGCCGTGCTGTGGATGGTCATGGACGCGATGGGGGTCTTCTCCTCCGTCGGCTCCACGATCTCCGAGGCGACCGGGTCCAACGAGTCCAACGGGTTCGACCTCCAGTCCTTCCTGTCCCTCCCCCACGTCCTGATGTTCTCGACGATCATCGCGGTCATCGACGTCGTCCTCGCCACGGCGCTGGCGACGCTCGCCGCGTTCATCTACAACCTCTCCGCCGGGTTCGTCGGCGGCGTCGAGCTGACGCTCGCCGAGGACGAGTGAGCCGGGAACGGCTCCAGTGACCTGCGGCGAAACCCCGCGGGCCGGGGCNNCCTGATAAGGATGAGGCCACAGGTTCAAATCCTGTTAGCCCCACCTGCACAAAGGCCCCCAACCGATCATGGTTGGGGGCCTTTGACATCAGCAGATGACATCAACGGGTTTGCGGCGGCCGGTTTCGGGGCCGGTCGGCATGTGGGGTTACTCGCTGGTTTCCCCAGAACTTCCCCATCGAGTTCGTCACCCGAGGAGTGGGTTCTCCAGCAACTCCGCGAGCATGTCGACGGCCTCCCGCTCCGAGTCGCCAACGATCTGCGTGTAGATGTCCAGCGTCATCTTGATCTCACTGTGCCGCATGATCTTCTGTGCCACCTTGGGGTGGACCTTCAAGTAGGCCAGCAGCGAGGCGCACGTCTTGCGGGCGATCCGGAGCGTGATCCGGCGCACGCCGGAGCGCTTCAGGAGGCGGACGAACGTCCGGCCGAACCCGACCGGGTCTGTCAGGCCCCCGTGCTCGTTGGAGAAGATCACGTCATGGTCGGGGTCCTGGTGCCACTTGTCGCCGGCGATCTGCCGTTCCAGGTCCTGTAGCTCGAAGCGCTGTTCCAGGGCGCGGGCGCAGAACTTCGGGAGCGGGAGCGGGGCACTCGATGAGTCCGTCTTGAGGTTCTTCAGGATCAACCCCTTCCCCTTCACCCTCTGCACCTGCTTGACCGGGGTGAACTGGCCCGTCTCGAAGTTGATGTCCTGTCGGCGCAGACCCAGCAACTCGCTGCGGCGCAGACCGAGGACCAGCACGAGGACGAACGCCGCGAAGAAGCGGTGAGCGCGAGCAGAGTACAGGAACCGGATCGCTTCCGAGGGGTTCCACGCCTTGCCCTTGTCGGTGTCGACCTTGGGCATGTCGACCAGGAGGGCCACGTTCCTGGTGAGGATCTCCTCTTTGATCGCGCGGTTGAGGGCGTTCCGCAGGGTGCGGAGTACCTCGAAGCGGGTGGCCGCCGGCACTTCCTCGCGGGTGAGCAGTGCCATGACGCTCCGGACCTTGGCCGGTGTCAGGCGGGTGATCGAGGTTTTCCCCAGGTGTGGAAGGAGGTAGAGCCTCACCTTGGACTCGTACTTGGAGTAGGTGTTGAACTCCAGGTTCGGCTTGACGATGTGCTCGATCCAGTAGTTCAGCCAGTCCCCCACGCTCCATGAACGGGAGGGGACCGGAACGCCCTCCCGCTCCTGCTGCTGAAGCTTCCCCAGCTTCTCGTTGGCCTCGTCGTACGTCGCGCCGTACACGAACTTGCGGACGCTGTTGCCGTCGGTGTCCGTGACGTACGCGGCGCCCTGATAGCGGCCGTCCTTGCGCAGCGTGATGGTTCCCCCGCCGTTGGGGCGACGCTTGGCCATCAGGCGGCCTCGCCCATGCCGCGACGGATGAAGGCGTGCACCGCGTCGTCCGGGATGCGGCGGCAGGCGTCCACCTTCATGGAGGCGAGGCGGTTGGTGCGGATCAGGTCGTAGACCTTGGAGCGGCTGAGGTTGAGGCGGGCCATGACCTGGGGGACGGTGAGCAGGGCGGGAGTGTTGATGATGGGTGACTCCGTGTTCGAGGTACGCGGGCTCATGTGGTCCTCCGTGCGGGAGGCGCTCCCCGGGTGCGCAGGGGCGACCTCGTAGCCGGACGCTGAAGGTGTGACGCTGTGTCCGAAGCGGGGATTTCTGCGTCATTGCGTCACCTGCGTCAATCAGGGTTCTGACCTGCGGGTTTGGGTGACGCAGCATGGTGGGGGGTGCGTCACCCGTGACATGGGCCGTCCGTCACGGGTGACGCCGATGACGCGGGATGACGCGGGATTCGGCGTCTGCGTCACCCGTTGTCGTCGCAGGTCATCGGCCGTCTGTCGGGCCTGTGGTGACGCGGTGACGCAGGTCTTCCCTACTTAGGACAAAGAAGGGGTGGTGTCTGTGGGTTTTACGTACCGCTCAGGGCTTGAAGAACGGGCCGCTTCGCGGCGCGACCTGTGCAGGGCGGCGCTGCCGCCGACAAGCAAGAGGAGCACCCCGGGCCAGGCGTGCTCCTCTTGCTTGTCGGGTTGTGCGGGTCAGAACGCGGTCTGTTGTTCGGGCGGCGGGGGCGGGGCCTGGCGGCTGATTTCGATGTAGCGGGCGGCGCTGGTGCGGCCCCAGTCGACCAGGACGCGGCGTGCGGCCAGGGTGGGCTGGATGCGCCTCAGCCGGTCGGAGAGGACTTTGCCGGTGGTGGGCCAGCCCTTGGGCAGGGGGCGGCATTCCTCGCCGCTGTAGAGGGTGGTGAGGGCGTGCAGCCATTCCGCCGACGTCATCCGGACCTCTTCGCCCGGGGTGAGTTCGGCGGCGTGCTTGAGGACCGTCTGGGCCAGGAGGTCGCCCTCGATGACGTCGTCGTTGAGGTCGTCGAGGCTGGCCCGGTACGCCTCCAGGGTTCCGAAGCCGGTGGCGGTGTCGAGCTGGGCGCAGAGGTGGGCGAAGTCGGCCATGCGCAGGTCGGTGGGGGTTTCGGCCTGTGCGGCGCGGACGGTGACGGTGAAGTCGAGGAGGGAGCCGAGGACGACGGGCAGGATCTCGGCGTACTCCGTCCAGAGTTCCGCTTCGGTGCGGCGGACGCGGGGGCGTTCCAGGCGCAGGGTGAGGAGGCGTTCGGCGAGGTCGGGGCGGATGACGCCGACGTCGATGCCGGTCAGCAGCATGGGGCGGCGGTAGCGGGAGCGGACGACGTCGCCGTCGGTGAACAGGGCGCGCTTGATGCTCTCGGCTCCGGTGATGATGCAGCACATGAGATCGGACAGGTCCGGGGGCAGGTGGGAGAGGTTGTCCAGGGCGGTGATCCATCCGGCCGCGACCGCCGTGATCATGTTCTCTTCGTCCCTGGGCGCGCGGCGCAGGTCGCCGGTCATGCCCTCGATGATGCGTACGAGCATCCGGCCGCCTGTGGACTTGCCGGCGCCCTGGGGGCCGGTGAGGAACGGCGCGGGGACGGGCGCGGACGGGTCGAGGCAGCCGATGAGCCAGGCGATGGCGAGGGCTTCGGTGGGGGCGTCGGCGAAGTTGCACAGACCCAACAGGAGGTCGATGCCCTTGCCGTTGGTGTCCCGGACCGGGAGGGGGAGTTCCCCGGTGAGCTGGGTGCGCCGCCAGCACACCTCCTGCGGGTCGGGGATGCGGATGTCCCAGCCGGTGGGGTGGATGCGCACGGACTTGCCGTCGTCGCGTCCGAGGTCGAGCCAGGTGGCGCCGTCGAAGCCGGGGGCGACGCGGATGTGGGTGGGCTGTACCTGTTCGGTGAGGGCGAGTGCCTCGATCAAGTCCAACGCCTCCTTGAGGGCGGTTCCGTTGAAGACGCCGACCCCGTCGCGGAAGAGGCCGACCATAAGTTCCTGGCGGTGGCTTCCGGTGGTGCCCTGGGAGCGGATCGGGCGGGCGACGGGGTGTCCGGTGCGCTGCGCGTACACGGTCCCGTCCACGGTGCGGAAGTACCGGAAGTGGGACTGCGCGTAGTCGGTGATGACCTTGCGCGCGGGGTTCTTCTCGTCCTCGGACACGTCACATCCCCAGTCGGGCGAGGGCGTTGGTCCACGCCTCGGTGCAGTGCCGGGGACTCTCGCCCTTGGCCTGAGCGGCGGTGAACAGCCGGCCGATGTGCGCCTCGGTGAGGCACCCGCACGCGCCGTGCGCGGACAGCACCGCGAGGAACGTCCGGTAGACCGTGTGGTGCACGGCGCTGCGGGCGTCGGTGATGCGCTGTTCCGCCATGGCGATCCCGCGTTCGAGGTAGGCGGGGGTGCGGTGACGGCACGCCCCGCCCCCGGCGGGCGCAGGCACGACGACAGCCGATGCCACGGGCCGGGCGGGGGTGGGCTGGCGTACGGCGAGCGCGCGCACGGCGTCCGGCAGGGGTGCCGGGGTGCCGGTGCCGGGGCCGAGCCAGCGGGCGTAGGACATGAGCGACTTGACGTCGACACCCGGGCGGACCGCGTTCGACGAAGGCATGGCGCCCTCGTAGATCCAGTGCTCGCCCCGCGTCGTCGCCACGGTCCGGGTCGCGGGGAGGGTGACGCGGGCCCACGTGACGGCCGCCTCGTTGTCGAGGTCAACGACGGTGAGTCCGGCGCCGCCGGGGTGGTACGCGACCGCCGCCGCCTCGCGCCACGCCGGCGCCCACGCGGGCGAGGTGAGGACGCGGGTGTCGGTGGTGGCGGCGGCCCACGCGTGGCACGGCGACGGGCACGCGCACGGTCCAGGCGTCTTCATGTTCGGCCGTCCGCCGCACGCGTTGCCGGTGCAGGCGCGGCAGTTGCCGAACGGGACCTTCCCCGCCCGCAGCGGCAGCACGGAGACGCCGGCCGCCGCGAGGGCGAGGGCGGTCCGCAGGACTTCAGGCACCGTGTTCATGCCGCTTCCCTCCCTTCCAGGGCGAGGAACTGGGCGGCGATCCAGTGGGTGTAGGCGGGGGGTACGGCCTGGCGGGCTTCGATGCTGGTCATCCAGGTGCAGCCCATGGCGTCGGCATAGGCACGCTCGCCCTTGTGGGTGAAGGCCAGCAGCCCCTTGCGGTGCCAGCACGGCGGGACCAGGTCCCCGCCACCGCCCCACGACGTCTCGAACACGCGGTGACGGCGCACGTCCAGCCCGAACTGGGTCCCGCACAGCAGGTAGTCCGGCCTCAGCGGGGCTTCGGGAACGTTCTCGATGACCCACGGCAGTCCCGACGCTTCCAGCCGTTCGCGGCCGGGGGTGAGGAGGTCGGGGTGGTCCGCGCGGCTTCCGCGCCATGCGGTGACCCGGGCGAAGTGCTGGCACGGCCACGACGCGTGGACCAGGTCGAAGCCGTCCAGGGGGAAGGTGAGGGCGTCGGCCTGGTGGAAGGTGAAGGGGTAGTTCGGCTGGGGGCGGTTGTCGACGCCGACGACGTCGAACCCGGCGAGGTAGTAGCCCATGGACAGGCCCCCGGCGCCGCAGCACAGATCCAGCACCCGCAGCCCGTTCGGCCTGCGGAGCGGCAGCACGCGCGCGTTCACGCAGCCACCCCCGTCGTACCGGACGCGGTGAGGTGGGCGAGGGCGGCGCGGCCGATGTGCTGGGTGTAGGCGGGCGGGATGCACTCGCGGATGCCGTCCCGGTTCATCCACGGCACTCCGAGCACCTGGCGGGCGAGGGCGACGCCGGAGAAGTTCCCGACGTACTGCCCATACCAGCCCGGCGGGACGGGGCGCCCCATCTTGGCCTGGGGCACGGTGTGTTCGGGGTGTCCGGGCTGGGGAAGGGTGAAGCCGCCGCCGGTCTCGAAGTACCGGTGCCGGTACGTCTCAACGCCGAGCATCGGCCCGCACAGCAGCACCGGCCCGTTCAGCTTCGCCAGCGCCCCGCGCACGTTCTCGATCACCCACGGCCGCCCCGTCGCTTCCAGCGCCGTACGGGTCGGGGCGATGAGGTCGGGGTGGGTGTTGCCCTGGATGCGCTGACAGTCCGAGTCGTGCTGGCACGGCGGGGACGCGTGGATGAAGTCGAAGCCGGCGCCGTGTTCGCGGACGAACGCGACCGCGTCCGCCTGCACGAACCGGTACGGGTAGCGGGGCTGCGGGGCGAGGTCTACGCCGACGACGTCGAACCCGGCATCGGCGTACCCCTTCGCGGCGCCGCCCTGGCAGCAGAACAGATCCAGCAGCAGCGGCCGGGGGCCGCGTACTCGCCGGAAGAGGGTCGGTTGGGTCATGCTGGGAGACCTCCAACAGGTCTGATGAGGACCGGAGACAAGAGCGGCCCCGGATTCTTTGGCGAGATGGGGGGCCGCTCTTGGCGTAGCTAGAAGTCGCTGCCGGTCTGGTGGGCGACGTAGCCGGGGCAGTAGGAGTCGGGGCAGGAACAGCCGCCGCACTCGTTGCAGATGTCGTCGGAGCACTCGTCACACAGTTCGTGGCCGGGGCATCCGTAGTCGGCGCACTCGTCGCAGTACGTGTCGTCGTCGAACACAGAAACTCCTGTTCAGCCGTGGAA
>NZ_LIRL01000890.1 GCF_001419795.1 Streptomyces niveiscabiei | reverse complement strand
GGGTGGGGCTGGGGGTGGTGGTCATGTGGGCGAGGGCCTGTTCGGCTTCGCGGAGGGTGCGGGCGAAGACCGTCACGCAGTCCAGGGAGGCGCAGGCCGGGACCACGCCGTCCGTGGGGACCAGGCCCTTCGTCGGTTTGAGGCCGACGATGCCGTTGAAGGCCGCCGGGACTCGGCCGGAGCCCGCCGTGTCGGTGCCGAGGGCCAGGTCCGCGATGCCCAGGGCCACCGCGACCGCCGAGCCGGAGCTGGAGCCGCCGCTGATGCGGGACGGGTCGTGGGCATTGCGGACCGCGCCGTGCGGGGAGCGGGTGCCGACCAGGCCGGTGGCGAACTGGTCGAGGTTCGTGGTGCCGAGGACGAGCGCGCCGGCCGNNGACCACGGGGGCGTCGGCCGGGGGGTCGTACGCGTACGAGGGGCAGGCGGCGGTCGTGGGGAGGCCGGCCACGTCGATGTTGCCCTTGACGGCGAGGAGCCGGCCGGCGAGGGGGAGGTGCTCGCCCGCCGCGAGGCGGGTTTCCAGGGACCGGGCCTCCGCCTCCACCTCCTCCCGGGGCCGCAGGGTGATCCAGATCTCCGGGCGGTCCACGGCGTCGATGAGGGCGTAGGCGGCGCGGACTCGGGTGATGAGCATGGGGCGGTGCTCCTCTTTCAGTTCACGGCCGGGGCCAGGATCAGGAGTGCGGTTCCAGCTTCCACCTGGTCGCCGGGTCTGGTCAGGATCTCGTGGACGATTCCGGAGGTCGGGGCGTCGACCCGGGACTCCATTTTCATCGCCTCCAGGGCCAGGAGGGGCTGGCCCGTGGTGACCTCGTCGCCCTGCCGGACGTTCAACTGCCAGACGGACGCCGCGAATTCGGCCTCGACGAGGCGTCCGCCCGGCGGGATCTCGATGCGGGCCGGGGGCGGCGGGGGCGCGTCGGCGGCTTCGGCCCGGGCGAACTCGCCCGCGTCTTCCCAGGCTTGGCGTTCGGCGGTGAAGGCCTGCTGCTGGGTCCGTCTGAACTCGGCGATGGAGTCGGCGTGTTCGGCGAGGAAGGTCTCGTACTCGGCCAGCGAGAACGTGCCCTCCTCGACGCGGGGGGCGAAGCGGCCGGACGTGATGTCGGCGCGCAGGCCGAGGAGTTCGTCCGCGTCGACCGGGTACCACTTGATCCGGTCGAAGAAGCGCAGGAGCCACGGCTTGCCGGGTTCGAAGGCGCCGCGCTGCTGCCAGGGCGACCAGACCTGGGTGGTGCGGCCGACGAACTGGTAGCCGCCGGGGCCCTCCATGCCGTAGACGCACAGGTAGGCGCCGCCGATGCCGACGGAGTTCTCGGCGGTCCAGGTGCGGGCCGGGTTGTACTTCGTGGTGACCAGGCGGTGGCGGGGGTCGAGCGGGGTGGCGACCGGGGCGCCCAAGTAGACGTCGCCCAGGCCGAGTACGAGGTACTCCGCGTCGAAGACCGTGCGGTGGACGTCGTCCGGGGTGGCGAGGCCGTTGACGCGGCGGATGAACTCGATGTTCCAGGGGCACCAGGGGGCGTCGTCGCGGACGCCGGCCATGTAGCGGGCGATGGCCTCGCGGGTGGCGGGGTCGTCCCAGGAGAGGGGGAGATGGATCGTGCGGGACGGGACGGTCAGTTGGGCCGTGGGCGGGAGGGACGACGTCAACTCGCGGGTGAGCGGGAGGAGTTCGGACAGCGGGAGGCGGTCCGGGTCCGTCTTGATCTGGAGGGAGCGGATGCCCGGGGTGAGGTCCGTGACGCCGTCGATCGCCGCCCGGGTCACCGCTTCCATGAGGGCGTGGACGCGCATGCGCAGCGCCAGGTCCAGTTCCAGGGGGCCGAATTCGACCAGGAGGTTGTCGTCGCCGCTGCGGCGGTAGGTGACGTCGCCGTCGCGGGCCAGGATGCCGCCGTCCACGATGTCCGCGCGGGCGGCGCCCGTTGTGTCGACCGGGGTGAAGCGGACCGTGTCGCCCGGGCGGAGCTGGCCCAGCTTCCACCGTTCCGCCGAGTGGATGGTCGCCGGGCAGACGAAGCCGCCCAGGGAGGGGCCGTCCGGGCCGAGGAGGACCGGCATGTCGCCGGTGTAGTCGACGGCGCCCACGGAGTACGGGGTGTCGTGGATGTTGGAGGGGTGCAGGCCGGCTTCGCCGCCGTCGGTGCGGGACCAGCGGGGTTTCGGGCCGACGAGGCGGACGCCGGTGCGGGGGTCCGCCAACACGGCCTCCACGGCCGCCAGTTCGCCGTCCCACTTCCCGGCCGCCTCGTACAGCCACTCCGCCGGCATCGGCACGCCGGCGAGCCGCCCCAGAACCGGCCGCAGGGCTCGGGCGGCTTGCCGCTCGGCAGGAAGGAGCCGCCGGATGTACCGCCGCAGTTCCTCGGGCAGGGCCAGGAGGGAGAGCGCCTGCGGAAGGGCCGGCAGATCGACGACGACCAGTTCGAACCGCTCGGACAGCACGGCGTCCCTCAGCGCCCGCAGCAGGTTGAGTTCCTCGGCGCCGGGGAGGGAGGTCATCTCCTCCGCTTCGAGCCGCGAGGCCCCGAGCAGATCAAGAGCGCCGGTGGCCTTCTCCTGGAACCGGAGAAGGTCCTCCCGAAAACCGAGCGAGGCATCGGGCCGCCAGGCGGTGAGAAACTCGCCGACGGCAAGGGGCTTGTCCCCGGTGGAGACTCCGAGCGCGACTCCCAGACTGTCCCCACGGTCCGCGCTGAGGACGAGGGTCCGGGTACCGGCGAGGGAGGCTTCCCAGGCGGTGGCCGCGGCAAGAGTCGTCCGCCCGGAACCGCCGGGCCCGGTAACCAAGAGAGTGCGCATAAGGATCAACGCTAACGGTTGAGTCGCGACTACCGGTCAGCTGTGGCTGGTCGCGCAGTTCCCCGCGCCCCTGAAAAACGTGGCTGAGGTCCGTAGCAACAGCTCGCGCCCACGCGGCGGTAGCCGAAAACTCGGCTCAGCCCAGTCTTTTAAGGGGCGCGGGGCTGTATCTATGTGCGGCTACCGCCGCGTGGGCGCGACCAGCCACACACAGCCCGCACCCGAACTACTCGCTCTCCACCCGCTTCTTCAACCCCGCCAGCGCCCGGTCGATGATGACCTTCTCCGCCTTGCGCTTGATCATGCCCAGCATGGGGATCTTGACGTCGACCGTGAGGCGGTACGTGACCTCGGTCGAACCGGTGCCCGCCGGCTTCAGGGTGTAGGAGCCGTCCAGGGAGCGCAGCATCTGGGACTTGACCAGGGTCCAGGAGACCTCGTCGGAGCCGGTCCAGGTGTACGCGAGGGTCTGGTCGTCCTTGATGGCGCCCGCGTCCATGACGAGGCGGACCTCCTCGGCCCGGCCGGACGCGTCGGACTTGAGGACCTCGGCCTCCTTCACCTCACCGGTCCAGTCCGGGTAGCGGGCGAAGTCGGCGATGACCGCCATGACGTCGGCCGGTGCCGCCGAGATCGTGATGCTCGAACTGGTGTGTTCCGCCATCGCCGGGGTTCCTCCAGATGCGGGCCGGTGATTAGTCGCTGCGCGTGAAGGCTACCGCGCGCATGACCTGCCGACTTCACGCCCCTCACCACTCCAGGACCCAGGGCTTCCCGGACCCGGCGAAGTGGCCGACGTTGACGCATTCGGTGGCGCCCACCCGCATGCGCCGGGCGAGGGGCTGGTGGACGTGTCCGAAGAGGGAGTAGCGGGGCCGGGTGCGGCGGATCGCGTCGAGCAGCGCACGGCTCCCGCGCTCGAAGCGGCGCGCGACGGTGTCGTACACCAGCTCCGGCACCTCCGGCGGGATGTGCGTGCACAGGACGTCGACGGCGCCGAGTGCCTCGATCTTCGCGGCGTACTCCTCGTCGGAGATCTCGAAGGGCGTGTTCATGGGCGTCCGCAGGCCCCCGCCGACGAATCCGAAGGTACGGCCGCCGATCTCGGCGACCTCGCCGTCGAGGACGGTGGTGCCGGGTGCGGCGTACTCCTTCCAGAGCGCGGGCATGTCGACGTTGCCGTAGGTGGCGTACGTCGGGGTCGGGAACGCGGCGAAGAGGTCGGCGTACTGCCTGCGCACGGCGTTCTCGATGACGGTGGCGCGGTCGCCGTCGACGGTGGACCAGAGCTGCCGGCCGAGGTCACGCGCCTCGTCGAAGCGGCGGGCGGTGCGCAGGGCGACGAGCCGGGCGGCGTTCTGGGCGCCGAAGAGGTCGGGGAAGATGCCGCGCGAGTGGTCGGCGTAGTCGAGGAAGAGGATCAGGTCGCCCAGACAGACGAGCGCGTCGGCGCCCTCCCCGGCGCGCGCGAGGTCGTGCGCGTTGCCGTGGACGTCACTCACCACGTGGATGCGTGTGGATGCCATGACGATCAAGGGTAGGCGGGGAGGCGGCGGGTGAACAGTGACGTCCGCGACCGCCGTTACTGGCCGGTCAGTAAGTCTGTGGACTACCGTACGCAGAGCAGTACCGAAGATGTGTGACGCAGCGAACATCTCAGCCGGACCCCCTGTCGAAGTCGCCATACCGACCGGTAACGTCCGGGCAGTCCACCGAGCCTTGGACCGTTCCGTCGCATCGCACGACGTCGTGGCGCCGGCGCCCTATGAGGAGCAGCAGTCTTGCGCGAGTTCAGCCTTCCGGCTTTGTACGAGGTCCCTGCGGACGGGAATCTGACCGACATCGTCCGCAGAAACGCCGCGCAGCACCCGGATGTGGCTGTGATCGCCCGCAAGGCGGGCGGCGCGTGGCAGGACGTGACGGCCACGGAGTTCCTCGCCGAGGTGCACGCCGCCGCGAAGGGCCTGATCGCGGCCGGGGTCCGGCCGGGCGACCGGGTGGCCCTGATGTCGCGCACCCGGTACGAGTGGACGCTGCTGGACTTCGCGATCTGGAGCGCGGGCGCGGTCACCGTCCCGGTGTACGAGACCAGCTCGCCGGAGCAGATCGGCTGGATCCTCTCCGACTCGGGCGCGGCGGCCTGCGTCGTCGAGCTGGAGTCGCACGCGGCGGCCGTCGAGTCGGTGCGCGCGTCGCTGCCGGAGCTGAAGCACGTCTGGCAGATCGAGGCGGGCGGCGTCGAGGAGCTGGACCGGCTCGGCCGGGACGTGACGGACGAGACGCTCGACGAGCGCAGCGCGCAGGCGAAGGCCGACGACCCGGCGACGATCGTCTACACCTCGGGGACCACCGGCAGACCCAAGGGCTGTGTGCTCACGCACCGCAGCTTCTTCGCGGAGTGCGGGAACGTCGTCGAGCGGCTGCGCCCCCTGTTCCGCACCGGCGAGTGCAGCGTCCTGCTGTTCCTGCCGCTGGCGCACGTCTTCGGGCGGCTCGTGCAGATCGCCGCGCTCAGGGCCAAGGTCCGCTTCGGGCACCAGCCGCAGATGCAGGCGGCCGTCCTGCTGCCCGTCCTCGC
>NZ_LIRL01000089.1 GCF_001419795.1 Streptomyces niveiscabiei | reverse complement strand
CCCGGGGGCGTACGGGTATGACGCGGCGCGCGGCGCCCCGGGGGCGTACGGGTATGACGCAACCCCTACCCGTAGTACCGCCGTCCTCCCACCCGGCTCCCTCCCCGGACCTGTCCCTCACATCCCCTGGAGAGCGTTGAAACGCCCCCGATCCCTCAGCCGGTCTCGCGCGCGCTCGCGTGACGAGGCCGCGTCGGAGCTGTTCGCGGCGCTGTACCCGCGGCTCGCGGGCTGGTGCCGGCGGCTCGTGGACGACGACGAGACCGCGCACGAGGTCGCGTCGGAGGCGTTCACCCGCCTGTGGTCGCGGTGGACGAAGGTGGAGGAGCCGCAGGGTTTCCTGTACGTCACCGCCGCGAACCTGGTCCGGGACCACTGGCGCAAGACCGAGCGGGAGCGCCGGGCGATGCGGCGGGCGCGGACCGAGGAGGCGCTGCGGCCCGCGCAGGAGCAGGGCGACCCGTCGGTCATGCTGCTCGTGCAGTCGCTGCCCGAGCGGCTGCGCGTCCCGATCCTGCTCCACTACTACGCTGACATGCCGATCCGGCAGGTGTCCGCCCTGACCGGACGCAAGGAGGGAACCGTCAAGGCCGACCTCCACGCGGCCCGCGAGCTGCTCCGCGCCCATCTGAGGAGAAGCCTTGACCACACGCTTTGACGCCGACGACAGCTTCGGAGCCGACGGCGGCGGACACCAGGAGGACCCGCTCGTCGAGCTGTTGCGCCCCCCGGCGTCCCATCTGCCGCCCCCGCCGGGCCACTTCACGGCGCTACGCCGCAAGTCCCGGCGGCGCAAGGCGCGTACGGTGCTGGCGGCGACGGCGACCTGTGCGGCGGCGCTGCTGATCGCGCTGCCCCTCGCGTCGTCGTCCTCGTCGCCTCCGGTGCGGAAGGCGCCGCCGATGGCGCCGGCGCCGACGGTGGATCCGCCGCTCGTGGACCGTACGCCGCCCACGCCCGGTCCGTCGGCGGTGGACCGGGAGCCGCCGGTGGAGGACTCGACGCCGCGGCCTTCGGCGCCGTCGGGGCGGGACGTGTCGCCGTCGCCGTCGGTGGTGGAGCCGACGACTGCCGTGGACGGCTCCCTGTCTCCGGAGACGTCCTCGGGCAAGTCCTCGCAGAAGTCATCGGCGGATTCGCCGGCTCCCTCCGCCGTGCCCACGATGGCCGATCAGGCGGCGGACCTGACGCCCTGAGCGCCGGGGGCGGAGGGGAGTTGGGCCGGTCGCCGGGCTCCCCTGCCTACGGGAGGCCGATCGGGTCGCCCGTGGCGAAGCCGGTCAGCTTCTCCGGGTTGCGGACGTAATACATGCCGTCGATCAGGGAGTTGGCGATCCGGAACGCGATCACGCCGTCCAACTCGCCGTCCAGGTGCAGCGCGAGCGCCGGGGCGCCGTTGACGATGGTGGGGTGGGAGGTGAGGACGCCGTGCTTCGCCGAGGTGGCGAAGATGAAGCGGATGATCTTCTCCGGGCCCAACACCGGTACACGCGCGGCCTGTTTGATGCCGCCGCCGTCCGTCAGCAGGACGACGTCCGGGGCCAGGACGTCCAACAGGCCCTGCGGGTCGCCCGAGTCGAGCGCCGCGCGGAACGCGTCCACCGCCGCCCGCGTCTCCCTCGGCGAGACCGTCTGCCGGGGGCGGCGGGCGTCCACGTGCTGCCGGGCGCGGTGCGCGATCTGCCGTACGGCGGCGGGGGACTTGTCGACGGCCGCCGCGATCTCGTCGTACGGCACGTCGAAGACCTCGCGCAGCACGAACACCGCGCGTTCCGTCGGCGACAGGGTCTCCAGGACCAGCATCAGCGCCATCGACATGCTCTCCGCGAGTTCGGCGTCCTGCGCGACGTCCGGGGCGGTGAGCAGGGGCTCCGGGAGCCAGGGGCCGACGTACGACTCCCTTCTTCTCGACAGGGTGCGCAGGCGGTTGAGGGACTGGCGGGTGGTGATCCGGACGAGGTACGCGCGCTGGTCGCGCACCTCGTCCAGGTCGACCTTCACCCATCTCAACCAGGTTTCCTGGAGGACGTCTTCGGCGTCGGCGGCGGAGCCGAGCATCTCGTAGGCGACCGTGAAGAGGAGGTTGCGGTGGGCGACGAAGGCGTCGGTGGCCGGGTCGGTCATCGGGGCTCTTTCAGTGGGCGGTTGCGGCGGAGTCGCGGTGGGCGGCTTCGGGGGCGGCGGGGGCCTTCCCTGCGGGAGTCTTTCCTGCCGGGGACTTTCCTGCCGGGGTCTTTCCCGCGGGGGCCTTTCCTGCGGGGGACTTGAACTTCTTTGCCTCCCAGGTCAGTTGCCATACCGTGCCACGGCACACGAACTCCTTGACACGGCCCCCCATGCGGCCCGCGACGTGCAGCTTCTTCGCCGTGTCGTCGCGCTGCGAGAACTGGAAGATGCCGGTCCTGCGGCCGAGGCTGATGCACTGGCCCGCGAACGCCACCTCCACCGGGGCGGGTTGGGTTCCCGCGATCCTGCTCAGCACCGTCTCGGCCGCCTGCGGGCCGAGTTGGACCGCCGACTGGCAGCCCATGCGGTACGGCTGTCCCGACGGCGCCGCCGAGTCGCCGGCCGCGACGATCCTGTCGTCGTCCACGCTCGTCAGGGTGTCGTCCGTGAGGAGCCGGCCGAGGGCGTCGGTGGAGAGGCCGCTGCGCGCCGCGAGGTCCGGGACGCCGAAACCCGCTGTCCAGATGGTGAGTTCGCTCGGGATCTCCGTACCGTCTTCGAGCCGTACGGCGTGCTCGGTGACCTCCATCGCGCTCGCGCCCTCCAGGACGGTCACGCCGAGGCCCGTCAGGCGTGCCGTCACCGTGCGGCGGGCGTCCGGGTGCAGGTAGGGGTTCAGGACTCCGCCGCAGACCAAGGTCGGTTTCCGTCCCTGCTCCGCGAGTTCGGCCGCCATCTCGATGCCGGAGGCTCCGCCGCCGACCACGGTGACCGGTGCGGTGGGGCGGGCGGCGAGGAGCGCCTTCAGCTCGGCGGCGTCCTCCAGGGTGGCGATCGGGTGGGCGAACTCCCGTACACCGGGGGTGTGTTGGTCGGCGCTCGCGCTGCCCACGGCGTACACGAGGTAGTCGTACGGGAGGGTGCCGCTCTTGCTGGTCGCCAACTCCCTTGCGGCGGCGTCGATTCGGGTGACCGCGTCCACCAGCAGCCGCACCCTGGGGTTCAGCACCTTTCCGTACTCCACGACCGCGTCGTCCGTACTCGCCGCCAACTGGTGCAGCCTGATCCGCTCCACGAACTCCGGCCGCGGGTTGACCAGCGTCACGGCGACGTCCCCGCGCTTCATCAGCCTGTTCGCCGCCATGACCCCGGCGTACCCGCCGCCCACCACGACCACCTCGACGTTCCGGTTCATCGTCTCTCCTCCGCTCCAAGGGGTTCGGACTCAAGACACCGAGTGCACGAAGGTTGTGACAGCTGTGACGCGGCTCACAGCCCTGTGTCTGCGAGAGCCTAGGCCCGTACGTCCCTGCCCAGCACCTCGGCCGCTCGCATGAAGCCGTCCGTGCCGTGGCCGAGGGTGATGACCCGGTCAGCCAGGGATTGGGCGGCGCGCATCAACGACGCGTCAATGCCGTGGAGTTCGGAGGTCTCGACGATGTGGGACATCGTGGAGGCGGCGGAGGTGATCGGGTTGTCGGCGCCGGACCCGGTGAAGTCGCCCGCGTCCGTCTCGGCGGCCGTCTGGGCGAAGAGAGCGGGGAGGATGTGGGAGATGCCCGCCGCGAACGGGGCCAGGTCGGCGGCCTTGACGCCTTCCGCCCGGGCCAGGGCCAGACCGTGGGCGTAACCCGCCATCGTGGTCCAGAAAATGTCGAGGAGAGCGATGTCGTACGCGGCGGCGTGGCCGATCTCGTCGCCGAGGTGCGTGTGGGTGCCGTTCAACGCTTCGAGGACAGGCCGGTGTTGGGCGTAGAGGGCGGTGGGGCCGGAGTAGAGGAAGACCCCGGCGGGCGAGCCGACGACCGTGTTCTGGGTCATGATCGCGCCGTCCAGATAGGAAATCCCGTGTACGGAGGCCCAGTTGGCCAACTCGCGGGCCCGTCCTGGGGTGTCGGCGCTGAGGTTCACCACCGTGCGTCCCCGGAGCGCGGCGACGACCGGCTCGCGCCGCAGGAACGTGTCCGCGGCGTCGTAGTTCACCACGCAGACGACGGTCAGCGGGCTCGCGGCGACCGCCTCCTCCACACTCGCCGCCGCGACGGCTCCGCGTGCGGTCAACTCCCCTTCCCTGCCCGGGGTTCGGTTCCACACGGTCGTGCGGAGACCGGCGTCGAGGAACGCGCCGGCGAGGGCGCGGCCCATCGGCCCCAGGCCGAGTACGGTGACAGACTGGTCCTTGACATCGGGCATGAGTTCGATTCCTTGGTGATGGGTGAGAAGAACGGGGTGGACATGACGCGCAGCCGCGCCCAGGACACGGACGTGTGCGGAGTGACCGCCGCGATCGCCGTGATCGACGGCAAGTGGAAGACGAGCCTGCTCTGGCTGCTGGAGTCAGGACCGCACCGCCCCGGCGAACTCCGCCGCCAACTGCCCGGCCTCAGCGAGAAGGTGCTGACGCAGGCGCTGCGCGAGATGGAGTCGGACGGGCTGGTGCACCGGGACGTACACGACGTACTGCCGCTGAAGACCGTGTACTCCCTGACTCCCTTCGGCTACGACCTCTCCAAGGCCCTTTCCCCGCTTGACGATTGGGGTCATCGGCGGCTGGAGATGATGTCCGGGCGGCCGTCCTGACCGCCTGCGATCAGCCTCGCCCGGCCTGCCGCCCGGCGCCAAGTACCCACTTTTTTGTGGGTGCTCGGCTTTGTGCGGGTGCCCGGCTCTCGGCGGCCATGACTGGACGTCCCAACACCCGGAAGAAGCAGAGGACTTGATGGGAACCAGGCGCGAGCTCCAGGACCTGCCCGAGCACGCCGACCTCCGCCGCGCGGACTCCCTCGCGCGGGAGATCTTCTCCGACGTGGCCAACAAGTGGGCGCTGCTGGTCATCGAGGCTCTCGGCGAACGGACCCTGCGGTTCAGCGAGTTGAGGGACGAGGTCGAGGGGATCAGCCACAAGGTGCTGACCCAGAACGTGCGGATGCTGGAGCGCAACGGCCTGGTGGCGCGCACGGTCCACCCGACGATTCCGCCGCGCGTCGAGTACACGCTCACCGAGCCGGGGCGGGCGTTGCGGGCGACGGTCGATCTGCTGTGCGGGTGGACGCAGACGTATCTGGGCGACATCGAGGAGGCGCGGGGCCGGTTCGAGGGGTGAACTCCCCTACGAGGGCTTGCCCTTGACCCCCGCGTCAAGGTTTACCGTCTCCGCGCCCGCCACCTGAGGAGACCCCCTTGATGCCCTCGACCACCCGCGAAGTCCGCCTCGCCACCACTCCCCGGGGACTCCCCGTCCCCGGCGACCTCACCATCATCAACACCCCCCTCCCCC
>NZ_LIRL01000889.1 GCF_001419795.1 Streptomyces niveiscabiei | reverse complement strand
GCGCGGAGCAGACGGAGGCGCTGCTGTCGCGGGTCCCGTCGGTGTACCGCACGCAGGTCAACGACGTCCTGCTCACCGCCCTCGCGCGCACCCTGCGCACCTGGACCGGCCGCGACCGGATCGTCGTGAACCTGGAGGGCCACGGCCGTGAGGAACTCTTCGACGGCATCGATCTCTCGCGTACGGTCGGCTGGTTCACCGCGATCCACCCCGTCGCCCTCGAACTCCCCGGCGACGACTGGGGAACCCAAGTCCGGTCCATCAAGGAGCAGTTGCGCGCGGTACCGGACCGAGGCGTCGGCTACGGCGCACTCCGCTACCTGAACGGCCGCCCCCTCGCCGACGACCCCCACCCCCAGCTCAGCTTCAACTACCACGGCCAGTTCGCCGGTTCCCGCCCCCTCACCCTCAACCCCGGCGGCGAACACGCCCGCGCCGAGCAGCGCGCCCATGTGCTGGAGGTCGTCGGAGCCGTCCAGGACGGCGTGCTGACGTTCACCTGGTCCTACTCCACGAACCTCCACGAGGAAGCGACCGTCAGCGCGCTCGCCCACGCCTTCGCCGGTGAACTCACCGACTTCGTCGCCCACTGCGCCACCCCCGGCGCCGGCGGCTGCTCGCCGTCCGACTTCCCGCTCGTCACCCTGACCCGGCGCGAGGTGGACCAACTCGTCGGCGACGGCCGCGAGATCGAGGACGTGTACCCGCTGACCCCGCTCCAGACAGGTATGCTCTTCCACGCGACGGGAGACGACGCGGCCTACCTCGAACAGTTCACGTTCGAGGTGGACGGCATCACCGACGTCGACGAACTCGCCCGCGCCTGGCGGCAGGTGGTCGCCTCGGCGGACGCGCTCCGCGTCGCCGTGCGCTGGGAGGGTGTGCCGGAGCCGGTGCAACTCGTCCACCGGAACGTCACCCTGCCTGTCACCCACGAGGACTGGACCGACCTCGACGCGGACCAACAGGCCGACGCGCTCGGGAAGTTGCTCGCCGAGGACCGTAGGCGCGGCCTGGACCTCACCGCCCCGCCGCTGATGCGGGTCACGCTCGTCCGCGTCCGCGCCGACCGGGTACGCGTCGTGTGGACCTTCCAC
>NZ_LIRL01000888.1 GCF_001419795.1 Streptomyces niveiscabiei | reverse complement strand
GACCTCGGCGGCGACTCCATCCTCAGCATCCAGGTCGTCTCCCGCGCCCGCCGCGAGGGACTGAGCCTCACCTCCCGCGACCTCTTCATGCGCCCGACGATCGCCGCCCTGGCGTCGGAAGTCACCGTCGCCGCCGAGCAGCACGAGGACACCGAGGCCGCGATCAGTGGCCCCGTCGGGACAACTCCCGTACGGGAGTGGTACTTCCGCTCGCACCCGGTGTCCCCGGAGCACTTCACCATGTCGCTGACGTTCGCCCTGCCGGACGGCACCGACCTCACGGCTCTCCGCACCGCGCTCACGACTGTCCTCCACCAACACGACGCCCTGCGCAGCACGTTCGCCCGCACCGCGTCCGGCGACTGGACCGGCGAGATCGCCCCCGCCGTGGACGTCGACGAAGTCCTCACCGTCCACGACCTCCCAGCCGACCCCGACACGGCCTGGCGCGACCTCGTCATGGCCACCCAGTCCGGGCTGGACCTCACCCGAGGCCCTCTCCTGCGAGCCGTCGTCGGCAGAACAGCCGACGCGACACCCGACCGGCTGCTCCTCACCGCCCACCACCTCGTGATCGACGGCGTCTCCTGGCGCATCCTCCTCACCGACCTGACCACCGCGTACGACCAGGCGCTGACCGGCGCCGAGATCGACCTCGGCCCGAGAAGCACCTCGGTGCAGCAGTGGGCCGACCGTCTCAACTCCCATGTGGCGGAAGGCGGTTTCGCCGACCAGATCCCGTACTGGCTCTCGGTGCTGGCCGGCGCGGAGACCCGACTCCCCCTGGACCTGCCGGGAGTCAACACGGTCGCCGCGCAGTCCGCCGTCTCCGTCGCGCTGGACGAGGAGGACACGCAGGCGCTCCTCTACCGCGTACCCGGCCTGTACCGCACCCAGATCAACGACGTCCTGCTCGCCGTCCTCGCGCGCACCCTGCGCACCTGGACCGGCCGCGACCGGATCGCCGTCAACCTGGAGGGCCACGGCCGCGAGGAGATCTTCGACGACATCGACCTGACCCGTACGGTCGGCTGGTTCACCTCGATCTACCCGATCGCCCTCGAACTCCCTGAAGACGACGACTGGTCGGCGACGATGAAGTCCGTGAAGCGCCAACTGCGCGCGATCCCGGACCGGGGCGTCGGCTACGGCGCGCTGCGCCACCTGGGCAGCCGTACCCTCGCGGACGCCCCCGAACCGCAGCTCAGCTTCAACTACCTGGGCCAGGCGGGCGACGGCGGAGCAACCGGGCTGCTGGGCCGCCGAGTTCCCACCGACGGCCAGGACCACGGCCCCGAACAGGAACGCAACCACCTGATCGACGTCGTCGCCGTCGTCGACGAGGGACGACTGCACATCACCTGGTACCACTCCACCGCGATCCACCGCACGGCGACCGTGGAGGCGCTGGCCCAGGACTATCTGGCCGCCCTGCGGAGCATCACGCGGCGATAGTTCACCCCCCTGCCGCCGCCCCGACACACCTAATGCCGTGAGGAGAGGAATTGAGCACGCAGCCGTCCCGGGAGAGCCGTATCAGCTCACTGCCCGAGAACATGCGCGAACTGCTCCGCCGGCGCCTCGCCGGTCAGGCGCCGACGGACACGGGTATCCCCCGGGTCTCCCGCGAGGGCGAACTCCCCGCCTCCTTCGCCCAGCAACGGCTGTGGTTCCTCGACGAGTTCCAGCCCGGAAGAGCCGAGTACAACACCGGCCTCGCCCTGAAGATCACCGGCCCCCTCGACCCGGACGCCCTGCGCCGGGCCATCGGCGACGTCGTACGACGCCACGAGTCGCTGCGGACGACCTTCGACACCGTGGACGGCCGAGTCGTGCAGATCGTGCACGACACGGTGGACGTCCCCGTCGAACAGGTCGACGTCCCGGCCCGGGAGGTGGACGAACTCCTGCGCCAACGCCTGCTGGTGCCCTTCGAGTTGCGCACCGGCCCCCTCTTCCGCGTCCTGCTGGTCCGCGTCGCCCCGGAGGAACACGTCCTCCTGCTGTCGATGCACCACATCGTCAGCGACGGCTGGTCCCTCGGCATCCTCACCCGGGAGATCAGCACCGCGATGAACGACCCCCACCCCCAACTCCCGCCGCTGCCCGTCCAGTACGCCGACTACGCGAGCTGGCAGCACCGACACACCCAGGACGCCGCCCAGTTGGACTACTGGCGCACCCAACTGGCCGACCTGGAGCCCCTGGAACTCCCCACCGACCGCCCCCGCCCCGCCGTGCGCACCTCGGCCGGCGCCCTGCACCGATTCGAGGTCCCGTACGACATCGCCGCCGCCCTCCGCGAACGAGACACCAGCCTCTTCGTCCAACTTGCCGCCCTCACCCAGCTGATGCTCGCCCATCACAGCGGCCAGGACGACATCGTGCTCGGCACGGTCACCTCGGGGCGTGACCGCCCCGAACTCCAGGAGGTCATCGGCTTCTTCGTCAACACCCTCGTCCTGCGCGGCCACATAGACCGCACGGCGACCTACGACACCTTCCTCGCCGCGACGAAGGCCACCGTCCTGGAGGCGTTCGACCACCGCGACGTCCCCTTCGACCGCGTCGTCGAGGCGGTCGCCCCCGAACGCGACCCGAGCCGGATGCCCCTCGTCCAGGCCATGCTGGTCCTCCAGAACACCCCGGCCCTGGACATCACCCTCCCCGGCGCCCACGTGACCCCCCTGGACGTCACCCGCGAGGCCCTGCCCTTCGACCTCATGCTCGAATTCAGCGAGCAGGACGGGCAGTTGACGGGCGCGATCGAGTACAGCACCGACGTGTACGACGCCGACACGGCCGAACGCATGGCCGCCCACTGGCTCAACCTCGCCCACGCGGCGACTTCGACACCCTCCCGACGCATCGCGGACCTGTCCGTGCTGGGGGAGGACGAGCGGGCGGTCCTCGACGAGTGGTCCGGTGGCCGTGGGGTTGCGGCGGGGCGGTCTGTGGTGGAGGTGTTCGGGGAGCGGGTGGCGGAGGCGCCGGATGCGGTGGCGGTGGTGTGTGGGGAGGAGTCGCTGACGTATGCGGAACTCTCTGCGAGGGCTGAGCAGTTGGCTCGGGTGTTGGCGGGTCGTGGGATCGGTGTTGAGTCGCGGGTGGGGTTGTCGCTCGGGCGGTCGGTGGATCTGATCGTTGCGATGCTGGCGGTGTTGAAGGCGGGGGCAACGTACGTTCCCGTCAACCCGGCGTTCCCGGAAGAGCGTGTGCGTCAAGTGCTGGCGGATGCGGGTGTTGAGCTGGTGCTCGGTGAAGTTGCGGGGCCGGAGGGGGAGTTGCCGGTTCCGTCGGCTGATTCCTTGGCGTATGTGATGTTCACGTCCGGGTCGACGGGTCGTCCGAAGGGGGTCGCCGTCACGCAGAGTGCGATTGTCGCGTTGGCTGCTGATGCGCGGTTCGCGGGGCATGAGCGGGTGTTGTTCCATTCGCCGCACTCTTTCGACGCGGCGACGTACGAGATCTGGGTGCCGTTGTTGAACGGTGGCTGTGTGGTGGTCGCCGAACACGAACTGAGTGCGCCTGTCGTGCGGGAGACGGTGTCTCGGCATGGTGTGACCGGGATGTGGG
>NZ_LIRL01000887.1 GCF_001419795.1 Streptomyces niveiscabiei | reverse complement strand
CCTGACCCTCACCCCCGACCAACCCCTCGACCACGTCCCTTCCTTCCTCATCCACGGCTTGCGCGAAATCCAGATCATCCCCACCTGATGACATCCGAACTCATCGACAAACAACACTCGTTGAGAGCTACGCAGCCACTCACCGTCAGGCGGCGACGAGCTCCTGCTCGCGATCCGGCGTCCTGGTCCCGGCCTTCTTGTTCGGCAGCGAGAGCCGCACGACCTTGCGCCACGCGGAGAACACCTGCTTGGGCAGCGGCCCGGTGACGTACTCCAGCTCGTACTTCTCGAACAGCGCACGCACCTTCACCGCGACCTCGGCGTACCGGTTGCTCGGCAGGTCCGGGAAGAGGTGGTGCTCGATCTGATGGGAGAGGTTGCCGGTCATGAAGTGCATGGCCTTGCTGCCGCTGATGTTCGCCGACCCCATCATCTGCCGCAGGTACCACTGGCCCCGGGTCTCGCCCTTGATCGACCGCCGCTCGAAGACCTGCACACCCTCGGGGAAGTGCCCGCACATGATCACCGAGTGGGACCAGACGTTACGCACCAGGTTCGCGGTGAACGTGGCAGCGAGTGTGCTGAGGAACGACGGACCCGACAGCAGCGGATGAACCACATAGTCCTTGAGCACCTGCTTGCGGATCTTCCGCCCCACAGCCCTGGCCCGCGCACGGAACTCCGGGTCCTTACGGCGGCTCTTGCGCAGGTTCTTGCCGAGCTCCAGGTCGTACGCCGCGATGCCGTACTCGAAGAAACAGGCGTTGATGAAGTTCCACAACGGCTGCCCGAGGTGGAACGGGTACCACCGCTGATCCTCGTCGACGCGCATGATGCCGTAGCCGAGGTCGTTGTCCTTGCCGATCACGTTCGTGTACGTGTGGTGCAGCTCGTTGTGCGAGTGCTTCCACTGCTCGGACGGCGAGACGTGATCCCACTCCCAGGTGGTGGAGTGGATCTTCGGGTCCCGCATCCAGTCCCACTGGCCGTGCAGGACGTTGTGGCCGATCTCCATGTTGTCCATGATCTTCGCCACGGACAGCCCCGCGGTGCCGATCACCCACGCGGGCGGGAAGAACGAGAACAGCAGCACACCCCTGCTGACCAGCTCCAGCTTGCGCTGCGCCGAGATCACCTTGCGGATGTAGGCGGCATCCTTCTCACCGCGGTCGGCGATCACCTCGTCGCGGATCGCGTCCAGCTCGCGGCCGAGCTCCTCGATCTGCTCGGCGGTGAGGTGGGCGGTGGGGTCGATGGCGGTCAAGATGTTCCTACCGTTCGATGTCGCAGGGGCCCGCCGCAGCGGACACACAGGTCTGGATGAGGACACCCGGCTCGGCCTCGGTGATCTCGCCAGTACGCAGATCACGGACGGCGCCCGCCTTGAGCGGTGTGACGCAGCCGAAGCAGATACCCATACGGCACCCGGAGGGCATCAGTACGCCGGCCTCCTCGCCGACGTCCAGCAACGGCGTGGCACCGTCCGCGTCGACGGTCTTGCCGGTGGTGCTGAACGTGACCTCGCCGCCACCATCGCCGGTGACGACGATGCTGGGACGGAAGCGTTCGATGTGCAGGCGCTCGCGGACGCCGTGCTCGGCCCACTGCTTCTCAGCGGCGTCGAGCAGGCCCGCGGGCCCGCAGGCCCAGGTCTCGCGCTCGGCCCAGTCGGGTACGAGTTCGTCGAGACGGGCGAGGTCGAGCCTGCCGTCGGTGCCGGTGTGCACCTCGGTGAGCCGCAGCTTCTTCCGCGCGACCAGGTCGTGCAGTTCGCTGCGGAAGATCACGTCGTGTGGACGTGGCGCGGAGTGGACCATGACGGCGTCGTCGGCCCCGGTGTCGCGCAGCATGCCCATCACCGGCGTGATGCCGCTGCCGGCCGTCAGGTAGAGCACCTTGGCGGGCATGGCCTGCGGCAGCACGAAGTCACCCGCCGCCTGCTCCAGCTGGATCAGCGTCCCCGGTTTCACCCTGCGGACCAGGTGATGGCTGACCTTGCCGTCCGGGATCGCCTTCACGGTGATCGTGACGCGGCCGTCGGGGCGGCCGGCCGGCGAGGTGATGGAGTAGCTACGCCACAGACGTACCCCATCGACATCGACCCCGACGCGCACGTACTGACCGGCCGTGTGGCCGCGCCAGCCCCGCCCCGGCCTGATCACGACGGTCGCGGCGTCACCCGTCTCGGGGTGCACGGCCTCGACGCGCCCACGCAGGTCGGCGCCCGCGCGCAGCGGACTGGCCAGGTCGAGATAGTCCGACGGCAACAGCGGCGTCGTGACCATCTCCAGCAGTTTCCACGCCCTCCTGCCGAGGGCCGCACTCCTCATGACTCCAGCTTGCTGTGCCCCCAGGCGTAAAATCCTGACCGCAGGATGTGAATTCCTTCGGCAGAGTTGTTCGCAGAGAACAAAACGGGGAGCAGGGCAGGGGAACGAAGATGAGCGACGCAATCCGGAAGGCCGGCGAACTGACCCTGGACGAGACCACGGTCACCGCGCTCCGGGCCGTACTGAGGACCACCGCCGACGAGGTCGTCCAGGCGATCATCGACGAGGTTCCCCCCTACGCGGGCGCCCTGTCGGGCCGCATGGGCGGCGCCATCCGCGGAGCCGTCCGCACCGCCCTGGGGCACTACCTGGACCTCGCGAGCGGGAACGCCACGGGCGGCGGCGCCGGTGACGCGGCCTACGAGCTGGGCCGCGGCGAGGTCCGGGACGGCCGCTCGATGGACGCCCTGCTCAGCGCCTACCGCGTCGGCGCCCGCGTGGCCTGGCGATGCCTGGCAGCGGGCGCCGTACCAGCGGGCCTGCCCGCCGCCGAGGTCGCCAAGTTCGCCGAGCTGACGTTCGCCTACATCGACGAGCTCTCCGCCGCGAGCGCCGCTGGCCACGCCGACGAACTGGCCGCCCGGGGCCGGGCCCACGAGCGCCACCTGGAACAGCTGGCCCGCGACCTCCTCGCCGACGCGAGCCCGGACGTGCTGCTGGCCTCCGCCCAACGGGCCGGGTGGCAGCCACCGGCTTCACTGACCGTGGTCCTCCTGCCCGCCGCCCAGGCCCGGCCCGCCTACCGCGCACTCGACCCGGGCACCCTTGTCCTCGACGACCTGCCGGACGCCACCGGCGTGCTGCTCGTCCCCGATGCCGACCGACCACGCCTCCTGCGGCAGCTCACCGGCCGCACCGCCGTGGTCGGCCCGACCCGGCCGTGGACCCGTGCGTCCGCCTCGTACGCACGAGCCGCACGCGCGCGCTCCCTCTCCTCCGACATCCGCGACACCGAGGACCACCTCCCCGAACTGGTGCTCAGCGCCGACGCGGACGCCCTCGCAGACCTGCGTACCCGAGCCCTCGCACCGCTACAGACCCTGCCCGCCGCGACCGCACGGCGACTGGAAGAGACACTACGGGCCTGGCTGCTGCACCAAGGCAGGCGAGAGGAGGTCGCGACGGCACTGTTCGTCCATCCCCAGACCGTCCGGTACCGCATGTCGCAACTCCGGGAACTGTTCCCGGATCTCACCTCGCCACACCGGATCCTGGAACTGACCCTGGCAGTCGGCCTCCGGACCGGATGACGCATTCCTCGCCCCACGGCGTGAGCCGTCCCAGACAACTGATTGCGCGTACTGCCTTGACGACCCACGTCGAATCGTCTCCCTGCCTGACGCCACGAAGACCAGTCTCGGTCTCTCAAGTGGCTACGCGTCGGCAGGGCGTTGTCGAGCCGCTGCACGGCCGTTGGGGTTCGGGCGCGAGTTGGACGGTCGTCGCAGAGAAGACGCGGGACGCAATCGTCTGCAGGGCCGTGTCGAAGGATGCGCTCGTCGCGTCGAGGCGCGCGACCAGCGTCAGGGGCCGGCGGGAGGAGCAGTACACACCGGGGGCGACCTGGGCACCGGGCCGGTACCCGGCGTTTTCCAGGAGCCAGCCCGCGCTGGCTCGTAGCCCGCCGTCCTGAAAGCGGTTGACCGGACCGCCGGCGTCCCGGACAGTCCGGGCCTGGTTGGCCGTGATGAGGGGATTCAGGAAGACCGAGCCCGCCTGACGGGTGTCTGGCCCGCTCGCGGGCAGCGACAGACCGCGGTTGTCGCGGTCGGTGAGGACGCCGTGGGCTGCTTCGGCGAGCGGCGGCTGGGCGCCCAGAGGGACGC
>NZ_LIRL01000886.1 GCF_001419795.1 Streptomyces niveiscabiei | reverse complement strand
GGCCTGGACGGCGTACCTCCCGTACCCCTTGCCCTGCTCCCCGGCGTCGATGGCGAGCCGCCACAGCCCGGACCGCCGCAGGGACCCCCCGTCCTCGTGCCAGTCGACGTCGAGGAACGCCATCAGGAACCCGACGGCCCGCTCCCCGTCGACGATGAGCCGGGGCCAGGCCACCCCGGGATGCACATACGCCTCCGCCAGCGACTTCACGACCGGCGCGACGGCGAACTCCTGCTCCGGCCGGACGGCGACGCCGATCGCCTTCTCGAAATTGGCCGGCGTGATCTCTTCAAGTCGGGGTACGGGCATGGCGGCACCCTAGGCAGACCCGTCGTACGAACGCGACGAGTTTTCCGCCCGGCGCCGACCCCCTGCCCCAGGTGGCCGACCCCCTACCCCAGGTGTCGGTACCTACCCCGGAAGTACAACAACGGCCCGCCCTCCGCACTCGGCACGGAAGCCGAAAGGACTCGTCCGATCACCAACGTATGGTCCCCGGCGACCACCCGCTCCTCGCTCCGGCACTCCAGATTCGCGAGCGCCCCGCCCACCATCGGCGCGCCGGTGAGCGTACCCCGCAGGTATGGGATGTCCTCGAAGAGGAGCCGGTCACTGAGCCGTCCCTTCATCGCGAAGCGCCCGGCGATGTGCCGCTGGCTCTCGGACAGGACGGAGACCGCCCACAGGGGCTGTTCGTCGAGGAGGTCGTCCATGCGGGACCCGGTACGGAGGCTGATCATGACGAGGGGCGGGTCGAGGGAGACGGACATGAACGCGGTCGCGGTCATGCCGACGTCCTCGGCGGGCGGCGCGGCCGGATCGCCGGCGTCCAGGGACGGCTCCTGCGCGGTGACCAGCACCACACCACCGGCCAGCCGGGCCATCGCGGCCCGGAACTCGTCGTTGCTCACCCCCTCAGCATGCCCGGTGAGGGTGGGTACGGGGGGCGGAGAAATGTTCGGCACGTTCCAGGACGCTAGTGTCCGCCGGCCCCGGACACATCGGCCTCCGGCCCGAGAGCGGTCGTACGACCGGGTCCTACGACCGACCGAAACCCGACGGTCCCGGTGGAACCATCGACGTACAGTAAGCGTTCTCTGAACACTCGGTAACACGTCCCGGTCACTCTGAAAATTGCAGAAACGCCGACCAATTGTTCATGTTTTGCTGTGACTTGAGTCACAAGAGATAAGAATTGTTGACCCTGTGTACCGAGTTGGCGGCGCGCTGTGATTCAGTGGCGGTGAAAAGGTACGCCGATGAACAACCCTTGATTCGCTGCGAAGTCTCGGGGGGAGGGCGAGCATGGAGACCGAGTCGGAACCTTATGTCCGCCTCGCGTCCCTGCGGCAACTGCACCAGGCGATGGCCGACATGAACACGGCCCGCAGCCTGGCGGACACCTTGCAGACGGTCGCGGACGGAGTCGTGAACGCCCTCGGCTACGAGCTGGCGTGCGTCAACCTCGTACGGAACGACGGCCATCTCGTCGTCGCCGCCTTCGCCGGGAACCCGGCCGCGGAGGCGCTCATCACCGGCCGCGTGGGCTCGCGCGAGTCCTGGGACCGCAGGCTCGCCATGGGCGAGAGGTGGGGGGACCTGGTCTTCATCCCGCACACGGAGGGATGGGTACTGGATGACGACGACGTACCCCAGTGGTACACCGACGGCCCCCCGCCCCGCTTCGAGGACGAGTGGCACCCCTCGGACCGCCTGTTCGCCCCCATGTACACCCCACCCTCCCAGGGGGGTACGTGCGGCGAGCTGATCGGAGTCCTCTCGGTGGACCGCCCGCGCAACGGCCGGCTGCCGGGCGCCTGGGGCCGCGAGGCACTCCAGATGTACGCCTTCCAGGCGGCCATAGCGATCAGCAACGCCCGCCTCAGGTCCAACATCCAGCGCGCCCTGGTCCGCCTGGAGCGCGAGCAGCAGGCGCTGCGGTCCAGCGAGGAATCGTTCCGCGCGGCCTTCGAGTACGCCCCCTCCGGCATGGCCATCGCCGAACTGGGCGGCGAACAGCACGGCCGCATCCTCCGGACGAACGACGCCCTGTGCCGCCTCCTGGGCCGCCCCGCCTCCGCGATGCGCCGCTACGCCTTCTCGGACCTCGCCCACCCCGAGGACATCGGCATCCTCCTGCGTACCTCCGCGGAGGGAGGCCGCGCGGAACTGAGACTGCGCCGCCGGGACGACACGTACATATGGGTGTCACTCCGTAACTCCGTGGTAGCAGACGCCGCCGACGGGCCGCGCTTCCTCCTCACCCACATCGAGGACATAGAGGACCGCAAGCGCCGCGAGCTCCAGCTCGCCCACCGCGCCTCCCACGACTCCCTCACCGGCCTCCCGAACGCCGCCGAGCTGCGCACCCGCCTCTCCGCCCGGATCTGCACCCG
>NZ_LIRL01000885.1 GCF_001419795.1 Streptomyces niveiscabiei | reverse complement strand
GGTGCGGGTCCTGGAGGGGGGAGGGGACGACGGGGACGCCGCCGGTGACCGCGAGGTCGCCGCCCCAGATGCGCGGGACGGTCTCGAAGACCTCCGCGACCTGCTCGCGCACGGTTGCCGGGTCCACCCCGAACAGCCGCCACTCCGGGGCCGTCGACCGCGTCAGCCCCAACTCGACGCGGCCACCGCTGAGATGGTCCAGCATGGCGGCCCGCTCGGCGACCCGGATCGGGTGGTTGATCTGCGGCGGGGCCAGTACGGCGGCGTGTCCCAGCCGTATCCGCGCGGTGCGCTGCGAGAGCGCGGCGAGGAACAGCTCCGGCGCGGACGACAGGCTGAACTCCTGCGCGCCGTGGTGCTCGACCTGCCACCAGCAGCCGTATCCCAGCGCGTCGGCCAGCTCCGCCTGCTCCAGGGCCTGGGTCATCCGCAGGTGCTGGTGATCGGGGGCCCAGGGCTTCGGGTCCTGGATTTCGCTGAAGATGTCGAGCTTCATCGGAGTGGTCCCTTCAACGGTGCTCCGACCTGATTTGGTCCGATCGTCGCCATCGTACGTAAGCCCACTGACAATCGGACGTGCGGCCTCCGCCGGGCCGACCGGGCGTCAGATCCGGGTAAGTGTGCGCGGCTTCCCCCTGTTCGTCAGGCATGATCGGTACATGGCGACGGAGGAGAGCGGCGGGGGAAGCGTGAACGCGATCTCGACGGCGCGGGAAGCCGCGAACGACGAACTGGTGCTGGCGTTCGGGCGGTTGCAGGGCGCGGCCAACCGGCTGGAGTACATCCTGGGGCGCGCGCTGGAGGTCGAGTGCGGCATCACGCACCTGACCTTCGAGGTGCTGCTGATCCTCGGGCGCGCGGGTGAGCCGGGGCTGTCCATGCGGGCGGTGGCCCAGGAGCAGGTGCTGACGACCGGGGGCGCGACGCGGCTGGTGGACCGTATGGAGGCCGCCGGGCTCGTCGAGCGGGTCGAGGACCCCGGCGACCGGCGCGGGCGCCTGGTGCGGCTCACGGCGCTCGGGGAGGAGACCGTGGTGGCGGCCTCGCGGGTGCACGTGGCGAACATCGAGCGGTACTTCCTGGCGCCCTTGCCGGAGGCGGACCGGGAGCGGTTCGCGGAGGACCTGCGGATCCTGAGCCACGCCGCGCGGGACATGCTGCCGCGACTGCCGTGAGCGGGTGACGCGCTCCCGGCGCGACCGGCGGGCGGTCCGACCGGGCGGAAATATCTGATGATGCAGATACTGTTCTCTCAGATGAACCGCTCGCGTCCGGCGAGCGCCCCACTCTGTCGAGGTCATCGATGCAGCTCGTCCACGTGTACGACGCCTACTGCGGCTGGTCCCACGGCTTCTCCGCCACCCTCCGCGAGACCGCCGCGCGCCACCCGGAACTGCCCGTCGAGGTGGTCTCCGGCGGACTGTTCACAGGCCGTCGGCGCGTCCCCATCCGCGAGTTCGGGTACGTCCAGGGCGCCAACGTGCAGATCACCGAACTGACCGGCGCGGTCTTCGCCGAGCCCTACCAGCGGCTCATCGCCGACGGCTCCTTCGTCATGGACTCCGAAGCCGCCGCCCGCGGCCTCGCTGCCCTGCGCGCGAGCGCGCCGGATCGCGCCGTAGAACTCGCGACGGCCCTCCAGGACGCGTTCTACCTCGACGGCCTCAGCCTCTCCGACCCGGCCACGTACCGGAAGCTCGCGCAGGCGCACGGGCTGGACCCGGACGCCGTCGTGACCGCTTTCGAAGCCCCGCGCGCGCGTACGGAGGCCGAGGCGGATTTCCGGCGCAGCGCGGAACTGGGAGTGAGCGGGTTCCCGACGCTGCTCGCGGTCGACGGGGAGCGGGCTGTGGTGCTGGCGCGGGGGCACGCTACGGCGGACGAGGTGGACGCGCGGTTGGCGTTGCTGGGCTGAGGGGGGCGTTCTGCCAGGGGGTGGAGGGCGTGCGCGCCCCCACGTCCGCACGCGTTGCTGCCCGACGTGCCCGTGAGGGAGCTGCCGGATGCGGGTTCCCGCGCGCGCTGCGGACCCCGTTCGGTGCGCCCGCGGCGAGCTCCAGCCGTCCTATCGCGTGCGTGCTGTGTCCGTTCGGTGACGATCAGTCGCCCTGGTCCCCCCGCCCTCCCGTCAGGGAAACGTGGGCGAGGAGTGTCCGAGGCACCGCCTACCCTTGAGCCATGACCAGCAGCAGTGACCGGAGCCAGCCAGTGGACGCGAAAACCTACGAAGTGCGCACTTATGGGTGCCAGATGAACGTCCACGACTCCGAACGCCTGGCCGGTCTGCTGGAGGGCGCGGGCTACGTGCGCGCGCCCGAGGGGTCCGACGGCGACGCCGACGTCGTCGTCTTCAACACCTGCGCGGTCCGGGAGAACGCCGACAACCGGCTGTACGGCAACCTCGGCCGCCTCGCGCCGCGCAAGGCGAGCCGTCCCGGCATGCAGATCGCGGTCGGCGGCTGCCTCGCGCAGAAGGACCGCGACACGATCGTCAAGAAGGCGCCCTGGGTGGACGTCGTCTTCGGCACGCACAACATCGGCAAGCTGCCGGTCCTGCTGGAACGCGCGCGCGTGCAGCAGGAGGCGCAGGTCGAGATCGCCGAGTCCCTGGAGGCGTTCCCCTCGACGTTGCCCACCCGCCGCGAGAGCGCGTACGCGGCCTGGGTGTCGATCTCCGTCGGCTGCAACAACACGTGCACCTTCTGCATCGTCCCGGCGCTGCGCGGCAAGGAGAAGGACCGCCGCCCCGGCGACATCCTGGCCGAGATCGAGGCCCTGGTCGGCGAGGGCGTCACGGAGATCACCCTGCTCGGCCAGAACGTCAACGCGTACGGCAGCGACATCGGCGACCGCGAGGCCTTCAGCAAGCTCCTGCGGGCCTGCGGGAAGATCGAGGGCCTGGAGCGCGTCCGCTTCACCTCGCCGCACCCCAGGGACTTCACGGACGACGTCATCGCCGCCATGGCCGAGACGCCCAACGTGATGCCCCAGCTCCACATGCCGATGCAGTCCGGCTCGGACACTGTCCTGAAGGCGATGCGCCGCTCCTACCGCCAGGAGCGCTACCTGGGGATCATCGAGAAGGTCCGCGCGGCCATCCCGCACGCGGCGATCTCCACGGACATCATCGTCGGCTTCCCCGGGGAGACCGAGGAGGACTTCGAGCAGACCCTCCACGCCGTGCGTGAGGCCCGTTTCGCGCAGGCGTTCACGTTCCAGTACTCCAAGCGCCCCGGGACGCCCGCGGCGACCATGGAGAACCAGATCCCCAAGGAGGTCGTCCAGGCGCGCTACGAGCGCCTCGTCGCCCTCCAGGAGGAGATCTCCTGGGACGAGAACAAGAAGCAGGTCGGCCGCACGCTGGAGCTGATGGTCGCCGAGGGCGAGGGCCGCAAGGACGACGCGACCCGGCGCCTGTCCGGCCGCGCCCCCGACAACCGCCTCGTCCACTTCACCAAGCCCGACCAGGACGTCCGCCCCGGCGACATCGTCACCGTCGAGATCACCTACGCCGCCCCGCACCACCTCCTCGCCGAGGGCCCCGTCCTCGACGTGCGGCGCACGCGCGCGGGCGACGCCTGGGAGAAGCGCAGCGCCGAGAAGGCCGCCGCGCCGGCCGGTGTCATGCTTGGCCTGCCCAAGGTCGGCGTCCCCGCCCGTGGCGACCGGCAGCGGGGCGGGGACGCCGACCTTGG